>JAUWXE010000117.1 GCA_030616535.1 Candidatus Aerophobota bacterium | reverse complement strand
TCTCAAAGACCCTGGAAACTTACCGGGAAACCCTTTCCAAAAAGACCCTTATCGTAGTCCCCCTGGACTCAAAGTTTTTCAAATACCTGGTCCCTGAAGCCGTTCCAGAAAAAGCCTCCTCCAAGAAGCCTTAAAGAAACGTGAATGGTGAATCGTGAATGGCCAAAAAAATAAACCAAGATACGATTCACGAAATACGATTCACCAAGGACAGCGACGGAGGGGAAGAGTCCCGAGATTCTCTTGACCGGATTAAAAATTGTGATACCATTTAAGACAAAATTCAGGAGAGGCCAATGAAGGAAGGTTTTTATGCTGTGGGAAGAAGAAAAAAAGCAACAGCTAAAGTCAGGATAAAGTCGGGCCAGGGAAATCTTACTGTGAATAAGAGGGATCTAGAAAACTATTTTCCCCGTAAGGTGGACAGTAAAATTGTAAAGGAACCTTTAGAAAAGGTAGGTTTTCTGGATAAGTTTGATGTAGAAGCTCGTGTTAAAGGAGGGGGTCTGACCGGTCAGGCTGAAGCCATAAGACTGGGCCTCTCCCGGGTCATCTTGAAGATTAACCCAGAACTTAGAAATCCTTTAAAGAAGGCCGGTCTTTTAACCTGTGATGCCAGGGTGAAGGAAAGGAAAAAACCAGGGCTAAGAGGAGCCCGAGCAAGACCCCAGATCTCCAAAAGATAAAGATTTCTGCCGCATGGGAATAATCAATTTAGCTAAAAGGCTGGATGAGGTTAGTGATTCCGCTACTCTAGCCATAAGTGCAAAGAGTAAGGAAATGAAGAGGAAGGGTAGAAGCATCATTGACCTCTCTGTGGGAGAGCCAGATTTTGACACCCCCTGGTCCATAAAGGAAGCTGCCTTCAAGGCGATAAAGGATGGATTCACTAAATATACCCCTACGGCGGGGATACCGGAGTTGATCCAGGCCATATGCGATAAATTCAAAAATGATAATCAACTCAATTATGGTCCCTCTCAGATCGTAGTCAGTGTGGGAGCAAAACAAGCTCTATATAATGCCATTTTAGCTATCTGTAACCCTGGCGATGAGGTAATTATTCCTCAACCCTTCTGGGTATCCTATCCAGAGCAGGTGAAACTTGCCGGGGCGACTCCCATTCTGGTTTCTACTTATCCTGAGGCCGGATTCAGGATAGGAAAGAATGAGCTCAAAAAGAAAATAACCTCTAAGACCAAACTCTTCATCCTGAACTCTCCCTGTAATCCGACCGGAGCAGTTTACAGTCGAGAGGATCTTAGCGAAATAGCGGAGGTAATTTGCTCGCACCAGCTTTATCTTATCTTTGATGAAATATATGAAAAGCTCGTTTATGAGAGAGAACACTATAGTATAGCCTCCCTTGGGAAAGAGATAGAGGAGAAAACAATCACTGTTAATGGATTGTCCAAAACCTATAGTATGACCGGATGGCGCATTGGCTATGCGGCAGGTCCAGAGAAAATTATCCAGGGGATGAAGAAAATACAGAGTCACTCTACCTCCTGTTCTAACTCTATTGCCCAGATGGCTGCCCTTTCAGCTCTAAAAGGACCCCAGGACGAAGTGGAAAAACGAAGGGAAATCTTTGCCAGAAGACGAAATTTTATAGTAGATAGATTAAAAAAAATAGAGGGAGTGAGCTGCTTTTTTCCTCAAGGGGCTTTTTATGTATTTCCTGACTTCTCCAGCTTTTTTGGAAAAAGATATAACAATTGGATCATAAAAAATTCCCTGGATTTAGCCACGTATCTCTTGGAGGAGGCAGGGGTGGCGGTGGTACCCGGGATTGCCTTTGGCGCCGACCACTATGTTCGTCTTTCTTACGCTGCCTCCATTGAAGAAATAGAGAAGGGATTAAGCAGGGTTGAGGAAGCATTAAGCCTCCTAAAATAGTATTGCGTGGGGTTGACAGGAAAGAAAAAATTCCTATAATGTATTTCAAAGAGTTGGAGAATGGAAGAGATAGTGCAAGCTGATTTTATTGTAGTAAAAGCGCTAGAAAATGGAGTAACTATTATTGGATTAACCCGAGGAAAAGAGACCACAGTTCATCATACCGAGAAATTGGATGAGGGTGAGGTCTGGCTCTGTCAGTTTACCGAACATATATCTGCCATCAAGATAAGAGGCAAAGCAGAGGTCTTTTCCCGGTGTGGAAAAGTACAATCCGGTAAGTAATTTCTAAAGACGAGACAAGCTTGAGACGAGAGGAGGTGAGCGGATATTTTTTTTAAAACCGGGCTTGCCGCTCGGTTTTTTTATGGGGAATATCCTGCCAGCAAAGAGGAATAAAAACAGGGAGAAAACTTGAGGAAAAATTAAAAAGAGGAGGAGGGGGTATGCCAGAATAAGAAAGAGGTTGTCCAAGAGGCAAGGAGAAAGCCAGATATTTATTTGGAGAGAAAAAAGGACTGATAGTGCGAAGAAAACACAAGAAAAACTAAAGAATAAGGAGAAAGAGTATGGCTGAAAAAAAAATTTTACTAGAAGAAAGGGAAATGCCCAAAGCATGGTACAATGTACTACCAGATCTACCAGAGCCCTTACCTCCGGAACTACATCCTGCTACCAAGAAACCGCTAGGTCCGGAAGATCTTTCACCAATTTTTCCCATGGCTTGCATTGAACAGGAGATGTCTTCCCAGCACCGGATCGAGATACCTGAGGAAGTATTAAGGGTCTATGCTCAGTATCGTCCCACTCCCCTGCATAGAGCCTATCGACTGGAGGAGGCTATAGGAACCTCGGCGAAAATATATTATAAAAACGAATCCTTCTCCCCGCCAGGTTCTCACAAGCCTAATACAGCCGTTGCCCAGGCCTATTATAACAAGAAAGAAGGAGTTAAGAGACTGGCTACCGAGAC
>JAUWXE010000065.1 GCA_030616535.1 Candidatus Aerophobota bacterium | reverse complement strand
TCTATGGTGTTACAGAGGGATAGAACCTGGAGAAACTTGCTTTTAGCCAGTCTTATCCCGGCCAGGGTGTCAGCGGTCTCACCCGACTGAGAGATGGCCATGACCAAGGTATCTCCACCGGCCACCGGATTACGATATCTAAATTCGGAGCTTATGTCTACCTCCGTGTGAAGACGCAGGTGCTTTTCAAAGAGATACTTGCCAACCAACCCCACATGCCAGGAGGTGCCGCAGGCTTGAATAATTATTCTGTCAATTTTTGATATTTTTTCCTCACTCAGGTTGATGTTTTCGAAATAAAGATCATTTTTGTCTCGAGAAATTCGCCTCTTTAGAACATGGCGAATGATATCTGGCTGCTCATGTATTTCCTTGAGCATAAAATGGCGATATCCATCTTTTTTAGGACCCCACAGAATCTCCCATTTGAGTCTCTTGACTCTTTTTTTGATAAGACTACCATCCTTGTCGAATACTTTTATCTCATTTTTAGTTATGGTAGCCGTCTCTCCATCTTCTAAGAATATTATTCTGGAGGTTAAATTTAGGATAGCCCCAACATCTGAGGCCAGGAAATTCTCATCTTTCCCTCTCCCGATTACAAGTGGACTTTCCCATTTAGCAACTACTATTTTATCGGGATCTTTTCTGCTGATGACGGCCAGGGCATAGCTTCCCTTTAAGAATTTTAGGCTCTTTCGGACCGCTAAAAGAAGATCGCCGTTCAAATATTTCTCTATTAAGTGGGCAATGATCTCGGTATCTGTATCTGTCTTAAAGATGTGCCCTTCCTTGGTTAATTTTTCTCGAAGAGGCTCGAAATTTTCAATGATCCCATTGTGAATAACAGCTATCTCTCCCCTGCAATCGGTATGAGGATGAGCATTTTCTAAAGTTGCCTCTCCATGAGTGGCCCAGCGGGTATGCCCGATTCCGAGCTCTCCGCCTAAGGGATCTTCCTTCAATTTTTCTTTTAAAAGTTGGATTTTGCCGGCAGTCTTTTTTATCTTTAATTTCCCTCCCTTTAAAGTAGCAATGCCGGCAGAATCATAACCCCTGTATTCCAGCCTTTCTAAGCCAGCAACCAACAAGGAATCTACAAATTTATCACCCACATATCCCACAATGCCACACATTCTCATCCTCCTTGAAACGGTGATGAGGAATAAGTGATCAGTGAAATGGGGGAAGAGTCCCGAGATATCACTTGACTACCCCAAAAGCCTTCCGGTAGATCTCTATTACATCCTCTAGAGTGACCTTACGGGGGTTGTTGGCCAGTTTTCTTTTGTCCTGCATGGCTTCACTGGCGAAATCCTCAATGAGGGATTCTTCTATTTTCCTCGACTTTAAATCCTGGGGAAGACCCAGCTGCAAGACAAGATCCCTTATTCGATTGACTACGCTTTCAACAGCTTCTTCTTGAGATAGATTTTCTACGTCTTCTCCTAAACTTTTGGCTAAAGAGATGAGTTTAGCAGAGCTGCCTTTAAGATTGAACTCACATACCCAGGGAAGAAGAATTGCACAAGCTCTTCCATGAGGAAGATTTAAATCAGGAGTTAGCCGGTAACTCATTAGGTGAACGAGTATAGTGCCGGTTTGGGCGATAACCATCCCTGCCAGGAGAGAAGCATACAAAACCTGGCCCCGAATCTCTATATCCTGAGGATTTCTTACTACCTCTGGTAGGTAGCTAGAGAGAAGTTTAATCGCTTCCAGGGCTAAATGATCGCTAAGGGGCTGGCAGTTTTTGGAAATAAGACCCTCAATGGCGTGGGAGAGAGCATCTATTCCCGTATCGGCAGTAACCGATGAGGGTAAGGATAAAGTGAGCTCCGGGTCAACCAAAGCTACTTCAGGAAAGATAAAAGGGTCAGCCATAATTTTTTTTTGGTGCTTCCCATCTGTAGTAGTGGTAAAGACTGCATAGGGAGTTACTTCACTCCCTGTTCCTGCCGTAGTGGGGATGGCTATCACCGGAAGAGGAGATTCTTTTAATTTATTTCTTCCCAAATATTGGGTAAAGGGATCTGGATTGGTGAATGCGACCGCAATTCCCTTGGCTGTATCCATAGGGCTCCCTCCCCCCAGTCCTACAACAATCTGGCATTTTTTCTCTTTAGTTAGATTTGTTCCCCTCTTTATTGTCTCCAGAGATGGGTTGGCCTCCACTCCTTCGAAAAGAAATGTCTTTACTCCCATTTTCTTCAGGGAGTCCTCCACTCTTTGCAAGGCTCCCATTCTTCTGGCGGATTTTCCACCTGTGACTACTAAAGCCCTTTTACCCAGTTTTTTGGCCTCCTCTCCTACTTTTTCTATGGTTCCTTTTCCGAAGTAAACTCTAGTAGGAAGGTAAAATTGAAAATTCTGCAACTTCGTCTCCTTTATTCTACCGTATGGCTACGTACTTTCCTTCTCGCTGGAAAGGTCTAAAACTTTTCCCTCCTCCTTGATAGAACTTGCCAAAGAATTCCACAAACTGAAGACGAGAGGTATGGATAAACCCAGAAAGACAATTTATGACGAGGTTGCCTAGATGACCCCCTATAAGAATTATCACCATAAGAATAGGTCCGATAAAAGGAGTACCATAGCTCATTACGGCTATAGTATTCACTACGGTGGCAATGACACTAGTGGCCAGACCCAGGGCCAAAAGTCGGGAATAGGAAAGAACGTCGGCAAAAAGCTGAACTATCCCATAGAGCTCGTATCCTCCTTTAGCCAATCTGATAAAGAGATTTTTGCTTTTTCTTCCCACAAAGAGAAATAGAGCCATCACACCCCAGAGAGACATCATCAGACCCACCCGGGAATATCCTGGTAGCGTATTCCAGATCCTGGCAAGGTTCTGAAAGGAGAAGGACATAGCTATATTTGGTCCCAGGCTTACCTCCTGGGCGGTTCCTGAGCTAGCTCCCAGAAAGAAACCCTTCAAAATAGGCATAGCAAAAAGGATTATTCCCAGAATAAGTACGATCCAGGAGGCATGATCCAGCACCGCCGAGACTATATCTTTTCTTCTTAGATCTTCCCATAATTCCAGACCTATCCCTACTAATATGTGAATGAGTCCCAGACCCAGACAGATGGCCAGAAATTTCATGGGGTCTCTCATGGGATTCAATAAGGCCAATTTTTTTAGAAAACCTAAAGATGCGGGAAGATGAGTAAACTCGATTCCAAATACACCTCCAGTGATGAGTCCTATCCCGAAGGTAACAAATCCAGCTATGAACAACATGGAGAATAGTTTCTTTGCTCCTCCTTCCACCTTAAATTTTTTAAGCATGAAGTAGGAAATTACCGATAGAATAATCCCGTAACCACCGTCGGTTAAACAAATGGCCAGAAAGATGGCAAAGAAGGGGGCCAGAAAAGGGGTGGGGTCAATTTCAAAGTACCGGGGTAGTCCGTAAAGATTGGTTACCAGCTCGAAGGGTTTGAAGGGGGAGGCATTAGAGAGGGCAATGGGAACCTTACTTTCCTCATTTTGATGAGGCTTTCTTACCACGATTTCCAGGGGTGAAAAATCTTTTAGTCCGGCCTTCAGTTTGGCTAGATCAACCTTTCTAATCCATCCTTCCAGAAGGAAGGTGTAGGGGCTTGATCTGGTATTTGCCGATACCTTCCTTTCTCGGAGCAAATGATAAAAATGGTCGTACAGGGCCATGAGTTTGATCTTTTCCCGGTAAATTCTCTTTGATTCCTCTTTGATCTTCCCTATTTGATTTTCTATGCCCTCGATCCTTTGACGAATTTCCTTTAATCTCCTCTCCGGAACTCCGAATTCTTTAAGCCGAACCTTTTCTACTTTCAATCTCTGGAAAATTGATTCTAACCTCTCCCCATCTTCCTTCAGGAAGATAAGTAAGAAGAAAAGATTACCTGCCTCTTCTTTAATGATATTTAAATGGGTTGCTTTTAGTTTGTCCAGTTCTTTTCGAAAGAAATCTTTTGCCTCGACCCGAATTATTCCCAGTTGGTAGCTAACCCATCTTTTTTCCTCCAATCTCTCCGTAGAGATAGGTAGCTGGCTCCAGGGCGAGAGGAGAGAATATTGTTCTTCCAGATTATTTTTTTCTTCCCCGAGAATCTCCGTCTCTTCTTCGAGCTCCTCACATCTTTTATGGATTTTCTGCCAGTCAAGATTTTCAATCCAGGTAGAAAAATCCTTTTCTTTTATTACGGGCTTACCCGGGAAAAATCCGAGTGAGGTTTTTTTCTCATCAAACTGCTCCAGGTATTTAATGGTCCAATTAAGCCGAGAAAGTTCATCCTCCAACTCCTCTGTCTTTGGCTGGGTTGGCTTAAAGGATGAGGTTATCGTCTTTTCATCAATCTTTCGGGGCTGGAAAAGGGCTAAGTCTCCCAGTCTTTTAATGATAGAATCTCGAAGACTAAGATCTCCAATAATATATACCTTCCTCATCTCATAGAGAGCCATTGCTTTGCCCTTTTGACAATGAATTCTATTACCTGGACTAGATTTCCCCTTTTCTGATTCTCGATATTTTTTCGTTTTTTCCCAAATTCTTCCCTGATTCCTTTTATTTCTTTCTCTGCCTCTTTTAATAACTTCTGCTTTATTTTTTCTCCTTCTCTTTTTCCCTCTTCCTCAGCCTGGGTGAGAATTTCCTCTCTGTTTCGTCGAGCCTGTTCTAATATCTTTTCTTTTTCCCTTCTTCCTTCCTCCAGTATTTTCTTGGCCTCACTTTCTGTTTTCTCTATTCTTTTCAGAGCCTCTTCCGGCATTTTCCTCTCCCATCTTGATTAGTTCAACTTTGGCTTCTTCAAGCATCTGTTGAGCCAGGGGATCAGGATACTTACCCTGGAAAATAATCTTTTTTATTCCTGCATTTATTATCATCTTACTGCAGGTTATGCAGGGTTGGTGGGTGCAGTAAAGGATCGACTCCTCGATACTTATTCCGTGTAAAGCAGCCTGAATTATGGCGTTCTGTTCAGCATGTAGACCCCGACAGATCTCTTGTCTTTCCCCGGAGGGGATATTTAGTTTATCACGAAGACATCCTACCTCCCTGCAATGAGGTAAATTACGGGGGGCACCGTTGTATCCCGTAGAAAGAATTCTCTTTTCCTTGACCAATAAAGCTCCCACCTTTCGCCTCAAGCACGTGGAACGAGTAGCTACCAGCTGGGTAATCTGCATAAAATATTGGTCCCAGGAAGGCCGTTTTTCCTTCATTCCCCGGAGCCCATCAATTTTTCCATCATAGCTTCTATGCTCTTTTCAATCTGCCAGACACATTCTCCATAACTCTCCTCGGATCCTCCCATGGGATCAAGAATTTCTTCTTCTATTCCTAAAGCAAATTCTTTAAGCAAGAAGACCTTACCTTCGGCTGAAGAGGAAAGATCCAGAACTTTATTTTTATGTACCTTTTCCATTACTAAGATTAAATCAGCCTCTTCCACCATCTTTTGGTTTAAAGGCTTGCTCTCATGGTAAGAGATATCTACTCCCTTTTCTTTCATTATTTTTTGGGTTAAAGAAGGTGAGTGCAAGCCAGGTAAGGCACTTGTTCCGGCCGAACCTATTTTTATCTCATCTCCTTGTCTTTGAGGCCACATTTTTTTTAATAGACCCTCTGCCATAGGACTTCGACATGTGTTACCGGTGCAGACAAAGAGAATATCTCCTTTTCCCTGCCATGCTTTCTCTATTTGTTCGGGGAGGAGCCACCCTTTCCTGATTAAAAGAGGAGGAAACCGAGTAACATCTACTATAGTAGATGCCTCGCCTAGTAGGGTCTGGCCTCCATCGATGAGAAGATCTATACCATCTAATAATGCTTTATCAAGCTCCCCAGGAGCAGAAGGGGTGAATTTGCCAGACAGATTAGCACTGGTGGTGGCCAGGAGGATCTTTCCTTTTTCAATAATCGTTTGGGGGATAGGATGAGCCGAGAGTCTCAATCCAATCTTTCCTTCTTTGCTGATCAGACTAGGAGGACTACCCTGGCTTGCCTTAAAAATTAAAGTAAGAGGACCAGGCCAGAACTCATTTATCAATCTTTGAGCAAAAAGCGGGACCGCCTGGGCAAACCGTATGAAGCCCTCTTTTTTCCTTAGGAATAGAGTCATAGGTTTATCTAGCGGTCTTTTTTTCACCTGGTAGAGTCTCTTTATG
>JAUWXE010000015.1 GCA_030616535.1 Candidatus Aerophobota bacterium | reverse complement strand
TCTAGGGCCATTTCTATTTCTCCATGGGGGAAGTTTCCACTAAATCTTTATTCCCATTACTAAAAAAATAGTGATAAGGAGCCCCAGTACCGCGTAAAACTCTACAAACACGGCAAGTACCACCGCTTTCATTGAATCGGCCGGCCTCTTAGCGGTAAGCCCTACCCCAGCAGCGCAAACCTTTCCCTGGTGCAGAGCTGAGACCAGACCGAGAACAGCTATGGGAAGGGAGGCTATAAAAAGATTCCATCCCTGAGCCGGTGATAAGGCTACCGGTGCTCCTCCTACCACATTTATCTTAATTAGCAAAAGAAAAGCGGCCACGAAACCATAAATTCCCTGAGTTCCTGGCAGAGCAGTAAGAATGAGATATCGGCCAAAGTTTTCTGGATCTTCCGTCATGGCCCCCGCACTAGCCTGACCGACCCAGCCAATACCAATACTGGAGCCTATCCCAGACAAAGTTACCGCTGCTCCTGCCCCCAACAATGCCCATCCAAGACCCATTTAATCCTCCTTCCTGTCTCGTGAATCGTAATTCGTGAATGGTGAATCGTCATAATCCCTTAATAAGAGTCGTTGTCTTTTGTTTAATCTATCGATACTTTCGCTCGTAACTATTCAGTTTCTTTCTTTTCGATTCACAATTCACTATTCACCATTTACGATTTACTGGTTTTTTCTTCAACTCCTTAATTCTATCCCGGAACTGGGCCGCGCGTTCAAATTCAAGGTTCTCTGCCGCCTGCCTCATCTTTCTCTTCAGAACCTCTACCAAGCGAGAAACCTCTGAGGGAGGAAGATAATCGGTTTTTTCCTCTCCCACGGCCATCCTTTCGTATTTATCCATCGTGTAGGTCTCAATATCGGCCAAAATTGCTTTTTTAATGGTCTTGGGGGTGATATTATGCGAACGATTATATTGAAGCTGGATTTCTCTTCTTCTCCGGGTCTCCTTTAAAGCACGCTTAATAGAGGAGGTTATCTCATCGGCGTAAAGGATTACCTCTCCCTCTACATTACGAGATGCTCTTCCCGCTGTTTGGATCAACGAGGTCTCCGATCTCAAAAACCCCTCTTTGTCTGCATCCAGGATAGCTACCAGGGATACCTCAGGTAGATCCAATCCCTCCCGTAAGAGATTAATGCCCACCAGAACATCAAATTCTCCCAATCTCAACTCTCTTAAGATCTTAGATCTTTCTATAGTTTGTACCTCAGAGTGAAGATATCGTACCCTCACTCCCAAATCCTCTAGATATCCGGTAAGATCCTCGGCCATCCTTTTAGTCAAGGTAGTCACCAGGACCCTCTGGGATTTTTCCACTCTCCTTTTTATCTCCTCTAACAGATCATCTACCGGCCGAGTGGCTGGCCTTATCTTCATCTCGGGATCAACCAGTCCCGTTGGACGAATAAGCTGCTCCACTATTTGGGAACTCCTTTTCAATTCATAAACAGAAGGAGTAGCTGAGACATAGATGACCTGATTAATTAGGCTCTCAAATTCACTAAATTTTAAAGGACGATTATCGTAGGCGGAAGAAAGACGAAATCCATAGTTTACCAGATTATCCTTGCGCGATCGATCGCCCCCATACATAGCATGAAGCTGAGGAATTGTCTGATGACATTCATCCAAGAAAAGCAAATAATCCTTAGGAAAATAATCGATAAGGCAGGAAGGACGCTCACTCGGTGCTCTTCCAGAAAAATAGCGAGAATAGTTCTCTATACCCGTGCAGTAACCCACCTCTCTTATCATCTCCAGATCATAATTAGTTCTTGACTCCAGTCTCTGAGCTTCCAGAAGTTTTCCCTGAGATTTCAGTTCTTTGAGTCTCTGTTGGAGCTCTTTACTTATCGACTCCAGAATGTACTCCAATCTGTCAGGAGGAGCTAGGTAATGAGTAGCAGGATAGATATAGATCTTATCCAGGTGTTTTCTGGTATCTCTAGTTACCGGGTCAAACAAGGAGATCCTTTCTATTTCATCCCCCCATAACTCTATCCTTACTGCCTCCTCCTCATAAGCAGGAAAAAGCTCGATTATGTCCCCTCTTACTCGGAATTTTGCCCGTGAAAAATCAATATCGTTTCGCTCATACCTCATTTCCACCAATTTTTTGAGAATCCTTGATCTCTCCACCTCTTCTCCCACTTCTATGGCTAATAACATCTCCCGGTAATCCTCAGGAGAACCTAAACCGTAGATACAGGAGACACTGGCTACAATTATAGTATCTCGACGTTCCAGAAGAGAACGGGTAGCCGAGTGTCGCATTCTGTCGATCTTGTCGTTAATAGAGGCATCCTTTTCAATGTAAGTATCGGTCTGAGGGACATAGGCTTCAGGCTGATAATAATCGTAATAAGAAACGAAGTACTCCACTCTGTTGTTAGGAAATAGCGAGGAAAACTCACTGAAGAGTTGGGCAGCCAGGGTTTTATTATGAGAGATAACCAGGGTAGGTTTTTGCACCTGCTGGATCACATTGGCCATAGTGAATGTTTTGCCTGATCCGGTAACACCAATGAGAGTTTGTTCTCTATATCCTTTTTTTATACCTTCCGATAGTTTCTTTATAGCCTGTGGCTGGTCTCCTTTGGGTTTAAGATCTGACACCAGTTGAAATTTATTCTCCCCATAACACATATCCACTTTTGAAGACCCTTTTATTTCTTTGGAAATTCAAAATGGAAGGGAACTATCCCCCATTGTATTTTTTCCTCTTCAATAGGCTCGAATTTCCACATCATTAGATACTGGGAGGCGTGTTCATCTAATCTGGGCAACCCCGAGGATTGGCAGACCTCAACATTTCTCACCTCTCCACTCGGCAGTACCCAGCACTTCACCTCTACCACCCCCGTTTTCCCCTCTCTTTGGGCCCATCCAGGATAAGGGGGTTCCACCTGCCTCTCGATTTTTCTACCGCCTTCACCTAATGGTCCTATAATTCCACGTCCTCGGCCTCCTCCGACTCCTTCCCCCTCCCCTGGCTGGTAGGAGATTCCTCCTCCAATACCTCCGATAGAGGAAGGAACTTTGGAGGGAAGACCGCTGCCCTGAGGAAGAACTTCTTCACCGCTAACACCTTTTCCACCTCCAGGAAGAGGCCTTTCTCCTGGTATGATAGCTCTTTCTCCTTGTAGAGCATAACGGCTAATTCCAGTTCCTAGAGTGGGTTCAATACTACGGCCGATCAAGGGAACTTTAATCTCACTCTCAGTCCTCACCTGAGGAGGAAGGGTGGGAAGCATTGGGCCTGGTTGCGCAGAGATCTTTACCGGCGAGACCTTAGCGGCCAATTTTGCCCTTTCGGGGGGTGCCGCGGCAACCTTACCTCCAGCAGAAGGTTTTCCTCCTTCTTCTTTCGAACCAGTAGCTTTCTTTTCCCCAATCTTTTTCTCTATTTTGGCTACCTTAGGTATCTCCTTTTTCTCTTCCACCCTGGCTACTACTTTCTTTTTTTCTACTTTGACCACCTTAACTTTTTCCTTCTTTTTTGGCACTGTAACTACCCGGGCAGGCGCAGGTTTAGGGCGAACCTTAACCAGCGATACTTCTACATATTTGGGAAGGGGTTTAAGAGGAGCTCTTAAGGTAGGGAACAAAAGAATAAGGGAAAAATGAACTACACAGGAAGTCAGAAGAGCCAGTTTAAATCGATTTTTATCATCCACCTTTTTTCACCACCTTTACATAAGAAGTGAGAATACCCAGCCTACCAGCTCCAGCTTGTTTAGCCAGATCCATGACCTCCACCACTTGGCCGTGCCGGGTACTCTTGTCGGCGTTAATGATAACCAGACCTCGGCGTCCCTTTAATCGTGTTTTTAGAAGCTTAACCAGTGCCGATTTTTTTACTCTTCTCGTACCAAGATAGATACGGTTGTCCCTGGTAATGGAAATGACAATACTTTCCTCTATTCTTTCCTGCGGTGTGGTAGTGGTAGGTAAATCTACCTTTATTCCCTGAAAAATGGTACGAAAAGTGGTGGTAAGCATAAAGAATATAAGCAGCAAAAACACAACATCGATAAGGGGAGTGAGATTAAATATCGCTTCTTCCCGTGATTTTGGGCGACGAAAACGCATCTTTACCTCCTGGTCAACAATTCCAAGAACTCACCGGAGAAACTCTCCAGTTTCCGAACCAACCTATCTGTTCGGTGAGTAAAGTAATTATAAAAAATCAGGGCGGGAATAGCTATGCTAAGGCCAAAGGCAGTAGTATATAGAGCCTCAGAGATCCCTCCGGCTAAGGCTCCCGCTTCGCCTACTCCCGCCACACCAATCACACTAAAGGCAATGATCATTCCTCTTACCGTTCCCAGCAGCCCCAAAAGAGGTGAGATAGTGACAATTGTGCTCAGAACCACCAGGTATCTTCCCAGATGAGGTACTTCTATAGAGCCAGCGTCCTCAACAGCCTCCTTGACTTCCGTCTTTCCTACCTCTTTTTTCTCAATCCCCGCCCGCAGAATCCGAGCCGGTGGAGAGGAAGTCATCTCGCACAAGGCAAGAACCTTGTCTATCTTCCTCTCCTCATCACTGTTCAGAATTCCCAGTACTCTTTCCATGAACTTATCAGCTTTGGACTCGATTATCCTAAGACTTACGAACTTCTCAATGATGATAGCCAGTGCAAGTATAGAGCAAAACACCAGAGGAATCATTATCGGACCGCCTTTGATCAGAAACTGAAGCATTTTTCTCAACTCCTTTGCTTAAGTTTTGTGGCAAAACAATACCAATCATTGTTTTATCTTACTACAATAGCTTTTTTTGTCAACCATAATTGCCTTTTTTCAAGGCCTTGTAGCCTATGTCCCGTCGGTAATACATTCCTTCAAAGTGGACTTTCTCTACTGCTCGATAGACCTGCCGAATAGCTTCCTTCAAATTTTTACTCAGAGCTGTGACCCCTAACACTCTACCTCCACTGGTTACCAACCCATGATCTTCCCTCTTCACTCCTGCGTAAAAGGTAAAGATATTGGGCAATCGAGACAGCTTCTCCAAACCCTTTATGGATTTGCCCTTATCATAACTACCAGGATAACCACGCGAGGCAAGAATAACGCAAACTGCAGCCTGAGGACGCCACTCAAGATGGACCTGGTTGAGACTTTGCTCTTGCACGGCCAGAAGAACCTCCAAAAGATCATTCTTCAAGCGAGGAAGAGTAGCCTGACTCTCAGGATCCCCAAAACGAACATTAAACTCCAGGACTTTAGGCTCTCCCCCTTTAATCATCAGGCCGGCATATAAAACCCCTCTAAACTCTCTTCCCTCCTCCTTCATCCCTTGCAGGGTAGGAATTATGATTCTCCTCATTATTTTCTTATGGAGCGAGGGAGAAATGGGACCGGGAGAATAAGCTCCCATCCCTCCTGTATTAGGACCCTGGTCATAATCATAGATTGGCTTATGATCCTGAGAGGAAACAAGGGACCTCACGGTTTTCCCGTCAGTGAGAACTATGAAAGAGACCTCCTGTCCAAAAAGTTTTTCCTCCACTAATATTCTCTTTCCCGCATCACCAAAGGCCTTTTTTTCCATAATTAGCTTTATTGCCTTCACGGCCTCTTGCTTTGTCTCAGTTACCAGAACCCCTTTGCCGGCTGCCAGACCATCAGCCTTGATCACCACAGGACCTTTCCTTTTCTCTACATAAGCTATAGCTTTATCCGGATCGGAAAATACTTTAAAATCGGCAGCAGGAATATGGTATTTTTTCATAAATCTTTTGGCAAATACCTTGCTTCCTTCTAATAAAGCAGCCGCCTTGGAAGGGCCAAAGATGGCTAACCCTTTTTTTTGAAAGTAATCCACTATTCCATTCACTAAAGGAACCTCCGGTCCTACTACGGTAAGATCTATTCCCTCCTTTCTGACCAGGCCCACCAGAGGAGAAAAGCTTTTTTCATATTCTGTTTCTTTGCATTGGACAATCTCCGAGATACCAGCATTCCCAGGAACAGCAAAGATTTCCTTAACTTCGGGACTTTGAGATAGTTTCCAGCACAGGGTGTGCTCCCTTCCTCCACCTCCTATAACCAGGACCTTCATCTATACCTCCTCACTATGGGTAGCAATGTTGAGTCGTTAGGGCTCGGTGAAATAAGAAAAGAATATGGCTGATTCCTAATCACTCACCCCTAACCCCCTGAATTATCGGTATTCTAATTCTTCAAGCTCTGGATGAAATTTAATCCAGTGATGGGGAAAAGCCTTTATATAGAACATGATCCAGTATTCCTTTTCTAACTTAGCCCCATACTTATTTTTCAAGAATAACCTCACCGCCCAACAGTGCAGGTCTCGCTGGAAAGAATAGACCTCCTCCCGGATCTTTTTTCCTTCTAGATCATAACGGACGGAAGCAGTAATTTGGTTTTTCCCAAATTTGATCCCACCTCGGGTAATAAAATCGGTTACCCTGTCATCGGTGTATTTTCTTAATCCTAAAGTCAAATTCCAGATTTTCCCCTTGAGACTTAAATCGCTTTCTATCTTTTTATATTCCTTAGCATATGGATGATAGAGAAGGTAGAGATAAAGATGATTTAGATAAGGCAGGAGGGGAGTTAGATAGAATTTTCCCTCTAGCGGAGAAAATCTCTCCTTTTTCTTCGTTAGATCGTAATCCAGGCTGACTTTTCCGGAAATAAGCTTTCTTTTCCTGTGATAAAGGTAACTTCGAAGATCTAGCTTCAGTAAATTCGCAGAGTGGCTGTTTTTAGCGTGATCTCCTAAACTAAAGGGTAACTGAAAATCATTTTTTATCTCGGAAGAATGATAATAGCTCAAGGAAGGGTTCAAGATGTGGCTGTAGTTTCCAAATTTACCAGCAATCTTGAAAAGAAGATTTAACTCCTGGTAAGGTATACTTCGATAACCCTCCTCTTTCTCATTGTCTTGGGTATACCAGTATCGGAAGAGATGATATCCCAGTTTAGGCCGAAGTCTAAGATATTTAAAAGCAGTGAAAGGATAGGAAAAATCTAGAAAGGAGTCAGCTCGAACTATATTTTTGTCTTCTTTTCTAAAATTGGTAACTTCCGCGGCTTGACCCAAATAAAGACCGGATCTACCCAGCCTTTGAGGTTCGAGATTTTGCCTTATCTGGGGCAGCCTTTCTATGACTCCTCGCTCAAACTCAAGATTTACAGAAGGTTCTGCTAAAACTCCCACATTATAGCCAGCTCTCCTGTGTCCAAGGTATAGATAAGAAGTTTTGTATCCTTCACCAAAATAATCGTCCAGAAAATTTTTATCGGAAAGGCGATCCAAACGAACCTTAAGGTCGGTAGACTTAGACAGAGATTGTCGATGCCTTAACCTCAAGATCCACCTCTCCTCTCCAGTATCGGCCTCTTTTACATAGTAAGTCTTTATCTCGCCCTCTGCCTGTTTTGATTCATAAAAAACATCTACGCCTTCGCCCCAGCCTTTCTTCTCTCTATAATCAAGATGCAGCCTTCCTTGAAAGCGGGCTGAACTATAAAAATAATATCCTGTTTGAACATACCAGCCGGAAAAGTCACTATATCCGGGGCTGGGAAGCATTACCCGGTTCTTCTTGTTGAGGTACTGGATGAGATAAGGGGTCCAGAAAATAGGTATACTTCCCAGGTAAAGGGTTACACTTTTCATTATAATCTTATCGCCTGGATATACCTTAACGGTTCCAGCTCTCATTTTATAGTGGGGGAGGGAAAAATCGCAGCTGGTAAAATCAACTCTTTTCAGATCAACCATCTCAGAGGAAAAACGTGCCTTTTCTGCCTTATAAAAGAGAAGACCCTCTTGCCATCTCGGACTTCGAATTGTTCCGGCCTCACTTTTCAAATTGTATCTTAGATCCTTACCTCTCAGTCGTCGGTTCCCGATTTGAAGATTAACCTCCTCCCCTGCTGTCAGATCGAGACTGTCCAAATTTACTACTATTTCTTCAGCCTTAAGCTGGACATCTTTATATTCCAACTGTGCGTTTCCCTGCCCAATAACCGAACTGCCCATCCAGTAAAGGCGATCTGCCTGAAGGTTGACCGGAGGATCTTTCTCCAGAGCAAACGAGGGAAAAGCCGTAACCAGAAAACCTGCCACAATCCCTATCCTCAAAAGGACTCTGAGAATCGAGCTCTGTTTTCTAAAGCCTGAAGTTCTCCCCCAGAAAGATCTCTCTTGCTTTTTTATCTTGGGTGAGCTCATCTCTTTTTCCGGCTATGAGAATCTTACCCTGATGCATGATGTAAGAAGAATCTGTAATCTGAAGAGTTTCCCTGACATTGTGATCAGTAATGAGTATTCCTATTCCTTTGTTTTTTAACTCAAAGACAATTGTTTGAAGATCTGACACGGTAATGGGGTCGATTCCAGCAAAGGGCTCGTCGAGGAGTATAAAAGAAGGTGAAGTAACCAGGGCTCTTGCTATCTCCACCCTTCGACATTCTCCACCGGAAAGGAGATAAGCCTTCTGCTTCGCTAAGTGGGTAATCCCTAGTTCGGAGAGTAAATAATTTGCCCGTTCCTCTTGTTCCCCCGCAGAGAGATCAAGGGTTTCCAAAATGGCCAGAAGATTTTCCTTGACGGTAAGTTTTTGAAATACAGAGGGTCTCTGAGGAAGATAAGCAATACCTCTTCTCGCTCTCTGATAGGTAGCAAGATGGGTAACTTCTTCGTCTCCTAAAAAAATCCTCCCCTGGCTAGGCTTGACCAAACCCACAATCATATAAAAAGTGGTTGTCTTTCCTGCCCCATTAGGTCCCAGAAGACCGACTACCTGACCCTGGGGGACCTCAAGAGAAACTTTATTTACTACCAGCTTTTTCTGATAGCTCTTACTGAGATTTTCCACCCGGAGAACCAACTTCCTCTTCCTCTCTTAATGAACCTAATACATAAGTCGCCTGAACTGGAGATCCTTCTGCCTCGAGTTTTTCTGTCCCTATCCAGATAGTTATTTTTTCTGCCAGTAGATCATTCCCTAGCTCATCGTGATAGTGAGCATTGCCCTGGATAATAAGTTTATTATCTTCACCGGTATAAGTGGCCATTTGGCCGGTGGCTTGCCTTTTTTTGTTCCCCTGGGTAATACCCTGGGTAATACTAACATTTCCCTTGGCTATAACTTCTTTTAAATTATTCTCCTCAGTTAGATACACCTCCATCTCGTCCGATAGCAATAATAGATCCCCCCAGGTAGCCTTAACCTCACCTATATAAAAGAGTATCCGATTGGCATAGTCTATTCTCTGTTGGGAGCTGCTAACTACTAACTCTTTCTGGGCGAAGACTGTTGAGGAGAGGCTCATAATCACCCAGAGAATTAACACCATCCCCAGAAATTGTCTAGCTTTTTTCTTCATCCTCATCCCCCCTCAAGATATTCAAAGAGGAAATTGCCGAGCGGAAGCCCTGCAGTAGCTACTATATTTTGTCTGACTGCCACTTATCCTTTATCTACCCCTTGAATCTCTTGGGTATTTTTAAGTGAAGATTTTCTTTCAATAAGTCTGGTAGTAGGGTTATTCTTAATCTCTATCTGAGACAGGTCAGGATTGGCAACTAGGCCCCATCCCTCTATAAAAAGATTTCCTCTTTTTAAGAGAATTTTCTCCTCTGTCTGTAATTTTTTTTCTGAGGCTATCCATTCCAGCTCAGAAGTAAAAAGTTCGGCTCCGTCGACATAGGAGACAAACTTGACATCTCCTTTAAGAACGAGATTTGAGGTACGATTGTCCACAGTAACCCTTTGTGCCACTCCTTCCGAGGCAGGCCTACCATTTTCCAAAAGATTGAGTTTCACCTGGCTAAGGCTCATCCGTTGAGGAAACTGCACGCCAGAATCAGCTTGAAGTTCCCAGGATTTTCTACCCTTCTCATCCCATCCTACTAAATTGACCCCTTGCGCCTCTAAAAGAGGAATCTCTTTTACCGTGGTTCGCAAAGGATATCCTACCTCTTCCCTCTTACAACTTACGAGTAAGGTAAGACTAGCCGTGATAACCGCCCCAAGAATGAGCAAATTTTTCTTCCTCATTTTTCTTTGAGTATCACTCCTTCCCAAAAGATTCAAGATTCCTCTTCTAAAATCCTTTGTAGAGTTTTCCATCTTTTTCTGACTATGGGAGGAAAACATCCATAGTGGCGAAGGTATCCTCTTAAAAAATTAATCGTCCGACTATCGGAAGGATAACCCGAACCCAGTGATCCATACCTCTTCTTCAGTTTAGATATTCTTCGGTCTCTTTCCACTTTAGCCAGGATTGAAGCAGCTCCTACCACGGGATAATTTTGATCGGCAAAATTCTCTACTACCAACTCTATTTTCGTCTCAGGATTAAGGAATCCCCTAATTTTCTCTTTGTAAGAATTACAATTTCGAGTAGGTGCATCTACAATAACCCCATGAGGATGAAATCTTCTTATGAGCGTGATTGTGCTTTCTAGCTCTAAATCATTCATTCCCTTTTTGTCAATTTGTTGGGGGGAGATAATGATTAACTCATAGTCTTCCGCCAAGAGTTCAATCTCCTTTTTTAGTTTTAAGCGCCTATGAGAAGTTAAAGATTTTGAGTCTCTCACCCCCTTTTTAATAAGCTCTGCCAGGCTAGATTCTCTTATCAGTACTCCACAAATAACAAGGGGACCTATTACCGGCCCTCTTCCAGCTTCATCAATACCTAAAATAAGCATAAAAAATTAACCGTTTACACATCAAGAACTCTGGTGGCTTCTCTTAGAGCATAACAACTGATATTTACCCCTACCGGAAGACCTGCCATATGAGTAGGGAAATGTTCTATATTAACCCCCAGACAGGTGGTTAATCCTCCTAAACCCTGCACCCCGATTTTTAATTGGTTGATCTCTCTTAGCAGCTCCTCCTCTAAGAGAGCATAGCTTGCTGTCGGGTTCCTCGCTTTCAAGGGGCGAAGCAGTGCTTTCTTGGCCAGAAAGGCGCAGGTCTCCATTGTTCCTCCTATCCCTACCCCGACAATGACAGGCGGACAGGGATTGGCCCCTGCCTCTTTAACTACCTTCAGGATGAACCTTTTTACTCCTCTCCTGCCCTCGTCAGGGGTAAGCATAGCTACTTTCCCCATATTCTCTGAACCAAATCCTTTGGGAAAAAGAGTTATCTTTATTCTATCCTTAAAAGAGGAGTTAAATTGAAAGTGAATCAGGGCTGGAGTGTTATCCTGGGTATTTCGTCGTAAGAAAAGGGGGTCATCTACCATAGATTTTCGTAAGTAACCTGCCTCATAGCCCTCTCTTGCTCCCCGAGATATGGCTTCCTCCAACAAATCACCTTGTATACTTACTCCTTTACCCACCTCCACAAAAACCTCCGCCACTCCGGTATCCTGACACACGGGAACTTTTTCGGCCTCGGCAATTTTTATGTTCTCGATTAACTTTCCTAGAACCAATTTGGGTAGTCTTTCCTCCTCTTTCTCCTCGGCCCATTGAAGAGCCTCAAAGACATCCCTTCTTATTCCATAATTACTTTCCAGGCATAGCTCAGATACGACCCTCCTTATTTTTTTTAGCAATTCCTCTTTCAACAAAGCTGTCTATTTACTCTGCTTGGCGTTTGCTGGCCTCTCATACACTCATCTACATCTTCTTCCTCATGGAATGCTTAATTCTACCTTAAACAAAAGGCCCTGTCAACCTTGAATTGTTTAAAAATCTTGATATAATTTAAAAATGAGACAAGAGAATGTACCAGGTTATAGCTGAGGTTCTCTCTAACAAAAATATCACTCTTAACTATTTTAAGATAACTTTAAATGCTCCTGAGATCTGCCAGGATGCGCAGCCAGGCCAGTTTGTGCACGTTAAAGTGACAGCCGGTTATGCCCCTTTGCTAAGGCGGCCCTTTAGCATCCATGACACCAGGGATGAGAACCTCGAGATCCTCTACCAAGTAGTGGGTGAGGGAACAGCTTTTCTCTCCCAAAAGGAAAAGGGGGAGAAGCTTGATCTCCTGGGTCCCCTAGGGCAAGGATTTGAATCAAAGGAAAATTTTCGGAAAGTCATCCTGGTAGCTGGTGGCATAGGGGTAGCGCCTCTTTATTTTCTGGCAAAAAGGCTGCTCAACCATGATTCGAAAATCAGTGATCAAGCGCCTCTTAAGAGTTGTCATCCTAAGATAATTGTTCTTCTTGGGGCTGGGATAAGAAAACAAATCTTATGTGCCCAAGATTTTAAGAACTTGGGAGCCACAGTTAAAATAGCTACCGAGGACGGCAGTTGGGGCTACAAAGGTCTAGTCAGTGACTTTTTAGCTGAGACTTTACTCCCATATTCTAAGCCAGACTTAGTCTTTGCCTGTGGCCCTTTACCAATGTTAAAAAAAATAGCTCAGCTCAGTAGAAAATATAGACTGTCCTCTCAGGTTTCACTGGAACAGAGGATGGGTTGCGGAATAGGTGCCTGTCTTGGATGCGTAGTGACCTCGCCGGAAGGATATCTGCGGGTCTGTAAAGATGGCCCGGTTTTTAGAGTAAACCAAATCCTCTGGGAGAGGTTGTGATAGTTCACACTTTGAGTCGTGCATAAACCCCGTTAGATGCTTGCTATCTAATGGGGTAAACGAGGTCCTTCGCAAAATCTGCCAATTTGGGAGCATAAACGAAGTATTTCGTTTATTTTAAGTTATATGCAATGCGGCCCAGAGTAGCGGCCATCCCTGGCCGTCGTTTATTTATACGCAATTACACCCATCTGTCCCAGTATAACTGACAGTTAGGCAGGATGTTGATGAAAGAGAGAGTGAAAGTAGATGACTGATAGAGAAAGGATTGCAAATTTTTATGATCTAGGTGCCGAGGAGGAATATGCACGTCTTACAAAAACACCTTTACACGAAGCGGAATTTGAACTCACGGCTGACCTACTCAAAGAATATATTCAGCCAAGTTCTTTCGTACTTGATGTTGGTTGCGGTCCAGGGCGTTATTATGAGTTTCTCCTTGAACAAAAGAATTGTAGCGTCGGATTGGTAGATCTTTCTGAAACATCTCTAAATGAGTTCGTGCATCGGATAGATACTAAGTGCAAGAATAGAATTCTCTTTATCAGAAAGTCTTGCGCTACTGATTTAAGATGGATTGACGATTCCTCTTTTGATTCTGTTCTTTTAATGGGTCCTTTGTATCATTACTTTCTTTACGTTGGCAGAAAGCCTGAATAAATGATTCTCCTGCTTTGCCGTCCTGGCAAGACTGGAAGAGGAGGGGGTCGCGCAGCATATAACACGAGCATTTGCACTACGCTCTCTTCGGTCGCTTGGGACTTCGCCCACCCCGGTTCCGCTGGCGTCGCAAATGCCGGAATCTTCATAAAAATGGGAATTTTGGAAAGACAGTTTTTGATACCTGTTCAAAATTTGCCCAAAAGGAGGTAGTGCACGAGCGTAGGCGAGTGCCTATCTGGAGTTAGAGAAAACTACGGAATGGAAGAGATCCAATGAAGGTAAAGATAGGTTGTTGCGGCTTCCCAGTTAGGAAAAACAGGTATAAGGAGATCGTTCGAAAGGTGAGGAGTTGAATCCGAACTTGAAGATTAAACTGGGCCGGATTAGCTTGAAGAACCCGGTTCTGGCAGCATCAGGAACCTTTGGGTATGGGGAAGATTACAGTAGATTTATCGATCTTAACCAGCTCGGGGGAATAATCACCAAAACAGTAACCCTGGAACCTAAGGAAGGAAATCGGCCTCCCCGGCTAGCAGAGACTCCCTCAGGACTTCTCAATTCCATTGGATTAGAAAATCCTGGTCTAAAGGTTTTCCTCAGAGAAAAACTTCCCTTTTTACAACAGTTCAACACCGCATTGGTGGTCAATATTGCGGGAGAAAAGGAGGAAGAGTATCTGCGTCTTGCTGAGAGGCTCGACAGAGTTAAAGGAATAGATGCTTTAGAGATAAACATCTCCTGTCCTAATGTGAAGACTGGGGGTCTTATCTTCGGCACCAAGCCAAGATTAGTCTTCTCTTTAGTAAAGAGGATAAGGGAGGTCACTGATATCCCCCTTATCACCAAACTCACTCCCAATGTAACCGACATAGCCGAAATTGCTCAGGCGGCTGAAGAAGCCGGCACTGAAGCCCTGTCTCTCATAAATACCCTCGTCGGTATGGCCATCGATGTGGAGACCAGAAAACCAAAGTTGGGTAACGTTACAGGGGGTCTTTCAGGACCTGCTATAAGACCAATTGCCATAAGAATGGTCCGGCAGACTTTCCAGAAAGTGAACCTACCTCTAATTGGAGTTGGCGGAATAATGACGGCCGAGGACGCTTTAGAATTTATCCTGGCCGGAGCAAGTGCAGTAGCCATAGGAACGGCAAATTTCATTGACCCGAAAACTATGATAAAGGTAAGAGACGGAATCAGAGAATATTTGCGCCAGAATAATATCGGGGAATTCAAAGATTTAATAGGTTGGCTTAACTTAGATTAAAAAGGAAGGCTCAATCAATGCTTGTCTGGTTAAAGTTCTCTATTTGTAGCATAGCTATGATTTACGCTGGTTATAAATTGTCTATGTACGGGAATATCATTTCCGAGAAGACGCAAATTACCAAGACCCTTATGGGATTTGTTCTTTTAGCTGTGGCTACTTCTTTACCCGAATTTGTCACCAGTGGTAGTTCCATAACAGTAGTTCACTCACCCAATTTAGCCGCCGGAGACCTCTTTGGATCACTCCTCATAAACTTAATGATTATCGCTTTGCTTGATCTAATTCAGGGCAAGGGACCCTTAATGTATGAGGCAAGACCGAGTCATATCTTGTACGGGGGTTTGAGCATAATTCTGATGGGGATCGTTTGTAGTTCCCTTATCTTGAGAGCTCAACTTAACGGCTCATTGGGCGTCTTTGGCTTTGGGCTTGACAGTCTTGTACTTTTAGCTGTCTATATCTTAGGACTGAGGCTCATATTTGGCTATGAAAAAAGAACTTCTTCCATGAACCCGAGTGAGAAAGAATCGCCTCCTCTATATAGAGGCATTAGCCTAAGATCAATCCTCATCAAATTCTTAATATGTTTTGTTGGTATAGTTTTTCTAGGTATCTGGCTGGCTGCTATTGGAAAAGAGCTGGTAACCACAATGGGCTGGAGCGAGAGCCT
>JAUWXE010000110.1 GCA_030616535.1 Candidatus Aerophobota bacterium | reverse complement strand
TTAATTCTTACTCCCAGTTTGTCCTTGGAAGTAAGCTCCTCTCTTCTTTTTATCCCATAAAGAATTAGACCGACAGCCGTAGCGTATATGGGGCTAGTGAACTCCTTCGGCTCCTTTATACGAGTATAACCGATTCTTGTAGGTAGCCCTAATTTTTTTTCAGAGATTCCCTTGATTCCTCGGAGTAGAGAACATCCTCCTGTGAGCACAACTCCAGCTGTTATCAAATCCTTATACCCGCTTTTCTTGAGTTCCCTATCCACCAGTTCGAAGATCTCCTCAACCCGTGGTTGGATTACCTCAACCAACTCCTCTTCACTGGCTATATAGGTCTCCCTTCCAGCTACCCTTTCTACTTCGATCTTCTCATTCGTATCAAGGCAGCTCAGAGAAGCTGATCCATACCTAATCTTGATCTCCTCAGCTCTTGCTCTGGTAGTATGAAAACCCACAGCGATATCATTAGTAATATGGTTACCCCCTACTCCCAGCACCTTCGTGTATCTCATACCTTCTCTCAGGAAAATAGCTAGATCAGTAGTTCCTCCACCAATATCAAGAAGAACTACTCCCAAATCCTCCTCCTCAGGAAAAAGAGTAGCCATAGCTGAGGCTAAGGATTGAAGAACCATTCCCTCACACTCGTACCCTGCTTGCAGGACACTATTTTCAATATTCTGTCGGCAGGTAGAGGCAGCAGTGATGATATGCGCTCTTACTCCCAGAGTGGCGGCGTTAATCCCAAGGGGCTTTTTTACCCCACTTCGCTCATCCACGAGAAACTCCTGAGGTAGAACATGAATAATTTCTCTATCTGGAGAAAGAACTAGATGAGAAGCATCCTCTAGTACTTTTTCTACATCCCTGGCAGTAATTATCCTATCACCTTTTTCTATTTTAACCAAACCATGACTATCTTGGGCCTGAACGTGATCACCGGCAACACTAACCCAGCTTCGCCTTACCTTCAGACCGGCATCGAACTCGGCTTTGTTTAAAGCTTTCTTGACCACCCAGGATACCTTCTCAATATCTGTAATTACCCCTTTATTTAACCCCTCAGAGGGATCTATTCCAATTCCTATGAGCTCAAAATCTCTTTGCTTTTTCACTTTGGCAATGAGAACACAGATTTTGGTTGTCCCAATGTCTAATCCCACCAGCACGTCATCCTTCAAGCTTACCCCCGTCTTTTTCAGATAAACTATTCGGTTCCCACTACAATCTGATTATGAAAACGAATATCTACATATTTAATGTCTCTTCCTTTCCTTCCTCTCGCCGCTAAAACCAAGGGAAGATAAGATAGATAAGCTAGATGAGGCCTTTCCCCCAGATAAATCATGGTTCCCTTCTTAAGGTATCCAACCATAGCACCTTTATTATCCATCTCTATTTTGGAAAAAGATAGTCCTAATTCTTCGGCAGTGTGCATAATTCTCACTGCTAGTTTTATCTTTTCCGGTCTGGATGACCAGCCGCTTCCTGTAATCATAGGTAGATCCATAGTCTCTTTCCTCTCTCCTAAAATAACTCCCTCGCCGTCTACCTCATAAAGATTACCTTTTTGGGATAGGTAAACAAAAGGCATCCTTTCCTCTACCCGAATGAGAACTGTAGAAGGAAGAATTCTTTTAACCTCAGCCCTCTTGACCAGAGGACTAGAACTTATCCTCTTAGCTATTCTCCTTAAGTTTACCTGAAAAATGGATTGTCCGGAAGGAATATTTGCCCATTTCAATAGTTTTTCTTGGGGTAATCGGTTAGTTCCCTCAATCCGGATAGCCTTGATCTCAAAATAAGGGGAGGCTAAGATGGATCTAGCTATTACCCATCCCAAAACCGCCAAGACAATAAGTAGAATAAGAGCTTTTAGTTTTCTTTGAGTCCGCAAATATTTCCTTTTCACCCCATATTCAAGTGAAAAATTTCCCCTTTGCAAACCCGTTCTCATCTTCGGTAAAAAACCTCTTAACGGTCTGGAATTGAAAATTTATCCTATTAAAGAGCTTTAGATTATCTCCAGCTCAGGTTCTAATGAAATCCCAAATCTATCCCTGACTCTTTTTTTCACCTCTTCTATTAGCCTGAGTACGTCCTGAGCTGTAGCCTTTCCTTTATTGATTATGAAGTTGGCATGCTGATGAGAAACCTGAGCATCTCCCATTCTCATTCCCAGACATCCAGCCTGTTGAATAAGATAACCAGCTGGATAAGATGAAGGATTTTTGAACACACATCCCGCAGAAGGAAAAGAAATCGGCTGGGTAAGAATTTTTCTCTTTCTTGTCTCCCTTAAACGAAAAAAAATGTCTTCCTTTTTTCCCGAGGACAAGGCTAAGTTAACCTCAATTATTACCCAATCCTTGTGCGCAAGAAAAGTGGAGGTGCGATAACCAAAATTCATATCTTTATTAGAAAGAACTAAGCAGGTCTCATCCTTATCCAGTATTTTGACCGATAAAACCCCCTGGGAAAGCGATTGTCCAAAGGCACTGGCATTTCTCACTATTGCTCCCCCTACTGTTCCCGGAATTCCAGATAAGGATTCCAAGCCTGAAAGCCCCTTTTGGGCTGTAAAATCTATCAAAGTGGACAAATCTGCCCCTGCTCCCACCTTTATTTCTTCCTGGTGATTCTCTATTTTCCTGAAGGAACCGCCCAACTTAATTATCACTCCTTTGAAACCCTCATCTGGCACCAGCAACTTACTTCCATTACCAATAACAAAAAAAGGAACCTTCTTTCTTTTGCAAAAGGATAGGATCAGCTTAAGATCCTCCAGATCCTCCGGAACTGCAAAGAGGTTGGCTGCCCCTCCTATCTTTAAAGACGTTAGATTCTTCATAGATTGATGAAGAGCTATTCTACCTTTAATCTTCGGAACCTGATTTTCCTTGATCTGCATCGCCTTTTCCTCTCTCTTCTGCAAATTTGTTGTCTATTTTATCCTAACTGTTATGATAAGTCAACTCTTCATCATGCAAAGTACCTTCCGAATATCTTCTCCTGAGATTTATTCTCTCTAGGGACGCTATCTTCAAAAATGGCTATTTTAGGAACAAATCTCCCCATTTTTGAAAACAAGCTGGACTTTTTCAGAGGTCACTAATATTTCGATCACTGCAAAAGATGAGATACATAGGTAACACTCAGGTGCTATAATATACCCTAGAGAAGGAGGTCAATAATGAAGGGTATATACACTGGGTGTCCTATGCGAATTACCCATGTTTTTCCCAAGGGAGC
>JAUWXE010000060.1 GCA_030616535.1 Candidatus Aerophobota bacterium | reverse complement strand
GTAGCCACCTTAACTGAGATCTATGATTACTTAAGACTCCTATTTGCTCACATTGGTGAGCCTCATTGCTATAAGTGTGGAAGAAGAATTCGCCCTCAAACCATAGAGGATATGACCAATCATGTTATGCAACTCGAAGAAGGTTTTTCAATTTTGATCCTTTCTCCTCTGGTGAGGGGAAGGAAGGGGGAGTATCGAGATCTTCTGGAAGATATAAAAAGAGAAGGTTACCTAAGGGTCAGGGTAGACGGAGAAATCCATCTTCTGGAGGAAGATTTTTTCCTGGATAAAAACAAAAAACATACTATCGAAGTAGTGGTGGATAGACTGAAAGTGAAAAAAGGAATAGAGACTCGCCTGGCTGACTCTATAGAGACAGCCTCTAACCGCTCCGGAGGATTGGTTCTCGTCATTCAAAAGATAGACGGAGCTGAGAAGCAATATATATTTAGCCGGTACTTCGCCTGTCCAGAGTGCGGCGTCAGTTATGAGGAGATTTCCCCCCGCATGTTCTCGTTTAACAGCCCCTATGGTGCCTGTTCTGCCTGTAATGGATTGGGAACCCAGCAAACTATAGATGCCGAGCTGGTAGTGCCAGACAAAACCAGATCCTTAAGAGGGGGGGCCATAGTCCCCTGGGAAGAAGGAGTTGGATTCTACCGGTGGGCGAGAACTGCTGCCCGCTATTATTTTAGAAAAATTGCCTCCCTGGCTAGACATTATGACTTTTCTCTGGATACCCCTTTTCAGAATCTACCAGATAAGGTGCAGCAGATCCTCCTTTATGGCTCAAATTCTGAGGAAATTAAATTTACTGATCGAAAAGGAGGCGAGTTCTATGATTACTGGGCTCCCTTTGAAGGAGTAATCCCTAACCTGGAAAGAAGATACAAGGAGAGTGACTCCGACTACGTTCAGGAGGAGATCTCTAAATACGTCAGAGAATCACCCTGCCCTGAATGCGAGGGAGCTCGTCTGCGTAAAGAAAGTCTGGCCGTAACTCTTAGAGGTAAATCAATTTATGACATTGTTAAACTAAGTATCAAGGAAAATGAGGGTTTCTTTTCTCAGCTAGAGCTCAGCTCCCGAGAAAAGCTTATAGCGGGGGAGATTCTGAGGGAGATAGGGAAAAGATTAGGTTTTATGGTAAGTGTGGGGCTCGATTATCTTACTCTGGATAGAAGGGTGGGAACCTTATCGGGAGGTGAGGCAGAGCGCATTCGACTGGCTACCCAGATAGGATCGGGCCTGGTTGGGGTAATCTACATTCTGGATGAGCCTACTATCGGACTGCATCAAAGAGACAACCAGAGGCTCCTTCACACCTTAAAGGATCTGAGAGACCTGGGTAACACCATTATTGTGGTAGAGCATGATAGATCTACCATCGAGGCAGCCGACCACATAATAGATTTAGGACCCGGGGCAGGGGAGCAGGGAGGGGAGGTACTGGTATCTGGTTCCCTGAAAGAGGTTCTTTCCTGCGAGCGTAGTCTGACCGGTAAGTATCTAAAGGGTGAACTAAAGATACCCCTTCCTTTAGCCCGTCGGCATCCTAAAGATAGTCAATACCTAGAGATTATTGGAGCAGGAGAGCATAATCTAAAGAAAATAGATGTTAAGATTCCTCTAGGAACATTTGTCTGCGTTACCGGGGTCTCAGGCTCAGGAAAGAGCACTCTGGTGGACGAGATATTATACCGAGCCCTGGCCCGACATTTTTACAACAGCCGAATAAAACCGGGAAAACACGACAAAATAGAGGGCCTTCAATACATTGACAAGGTGGTAGTGATTGATCAATCCCCCATTGGAAGGACTCCTAGATCTAATCCGGCTACCTACACTGGCCTTTTTACCCCTATCAGGCAGCTTTTCTCTAAGTTAGAAGAGGCCAGAATGAGAGGCTACAATCAGGGTAGATTTAGCTTTAACGTGAGACGAGGTAGATGCCAGCAATGCAAAGGAGAAGGGATGATCAAGATTGAGATGCAATTTCTACCCGATGTTTATGTTCCCTGTGATGTCTGCAAGGGAAAGCGCTACAGCAAAGAGACCCTTCAGATAAGGTACAAAGGAAAAAATATTGCCGATATTTTAGAGCTAACGGTAGAGGAGGCTCTTAGCTTCTTTCGCAATATCCCTCAGATAAAGCGAAAACTCAAGACCCTATACGATGTGGGATTAGGATATATCCGCCTGGGACAGCCGGCAACTACTCTCTCCGGAGGTGAAGCCCAGAGGGTAAAGCTTTCCAAAGAGCTGAGCAAAATAGGAACCGGAAAAACCCTCTACATATTGGATGAGCCTACCACGGGGCTACATTTTGCCGATATCGAGAAACTTCTTAATGTACTCAATCGGCTGGTGGATAAGGGAAACACGGTTCTGGTCATCGAGCACAATCCTGACGTAATTAAAGTGGCCGATTATATCATTGACCTGGGTCCCGAAGGAGGAGATGAGGGAGGGGAGCTGGTTGCCTTTGGTTCTCCAGAAGAGATTAGCCGAAATCCCCGGTCCTATACAGGAGAGATACTGAAGAAAGCACTTTCTGGATAGGTGCAAGGGTCTTTGGTGTGAAATTATTTAATCTCTCGATGTGGAGATTGGAATGTCTAATCAGTTAAGTGAGACTGAAGTTAAACTAAATAAGGGTGAAATCGATAAAATTCTAGAGAAGTATGAAAATGAGGCCGGCTCTTTGATCCCTATCCTACAGGAGGTGCAAGAGATTCATGGTTATCTACCTGAAGAGATACTGACTTATATAAGCGAGCACTCAAAGGTTCCTTTGAGTAAAATCTACGGCATAGTTACCTTTTATGCTCAGTTTTTTTTAGTTCCTCGAGGAAAGAATACCATCAAGATCTGTCTGGGGACAGCCTGCCATGTGAAAGGAGGAAAGCGGGTACTGGCGAGGGTGGAAAAAGTATTAGGAATCAAAACTGGAGAGACTTCCTCTGACTTGAAATTTACTCTGGAAACAGTTAGATGTCTGGGGACCTATTTTTTAGCTCCGGTAATGATGATTAACTATGACTACTTTGGCAAACTTACTGCGGAGAGAGTAAGTAGTATATTGGGACAGTATTAGATGGAAGGGAATTCAATGAAGAAACTGTCTAGTATTGAGGAACTGGAATCTTATCGAACTTTGATTTCGACAAAAGAGAGCCTTAAGAAGATCAGAGTACGAATTTGTATGACCGGGTGTCGGGCCTATGGAGCAGAGGAGATTAAGAGCACCTTAGAAGAGGAGATTAATACGAGAGGCCTGGGGGAGAGAGTAGAGATTATTTCTACTGGCTGTCATGGTCTTTGTGCCCGGGCCCCTGTTATGACTGTTGATCCCCGGGATATATTTTATCAGCAGATATCTCCTCAGGATGTTCCCGAGATTGTCTCCGAGACTCTTAAAAAAGGAAAGATACTCGAACGCCTTATCTATGAGGATCCCTCTACCCATAAAAGAATAGTTCATTCCCGTGATGTTCCCTTTTATAGAAAGCAGACAAAGAATATTCTTCGTAACTGCGGCAGGATTGATCCTACCAATATTTCCCACTATATTACTGGCTATGGTTATGCAGCTTTAGGCAAGGTGCTTTCCATGGGTAGTCCAGTAGAGATAATCGAAATGGTGAAAAAATCGGGCTTAAGAGGACGAGGAGGGGCAGGATTTCCCACTGGTCTAAAATGGAGTTTTGCCAGAGCTGCTAAAGGGAATCCCAAGTACTTTATCTGTAATGCTGACGAAGGTGACCCGGGTGCTTTTATGGATCGAGCCCTATTGGAAGGAGATCCTCACAGCGTTCTCGAGGGAATGATCATTGCCGGCTACGCTATTGGGGCCAAGCAGGGTTATATCTACGTACGAGCGGAATACCCCATAGCCGTAGAACATCTAAAGATTGCTATTAGGCAGGCAAAAGAACTGGGATTTTTGGGTGAGGATATTTTGGGTAGCGATTTTAGCTTTGATATAAGAATTAAACAAGGAGCAGGTGCCTTTGTCTGTGGCGAGGAGACGGCTCTTATCGCTTCCATAGAGGGTAGGAGAGGTATGCCTCGACCTCGACCTCCCTTTCCTGCTCAGTCCGGCTTATGGGGCAGGCCCACCTGTATTAATAATGTAGAAACCCTGGCTAATGTTCCTTATATCTTTCTTGAAGGAGCAGATGAGTATACAAAGATAGGGACAGAGAAAAGTAAAGGAACAAAAATATTCGCTCTCGCTGGCAAAATAAACAATACCGGTTTGGTAGAGGTGCCCATGGGGACAATCTTAAGAGAGGTCGTTTTTGATATCGGAGGTGGGGTGGCTAAGGGAAGGAAATTCAAAGCTGTCCAGATAGGTGGTCCCTCTGGAGGTTGTATACCGGAAAGGTATTTAGATTTACCTATTGACTATGACTCTCTGAAGGGAGCGGGAGCTATAATGGGTTCGGGTGGAATGGTGGTTATGGACGACAACACTTGTATGGTAGATATAGCCAGGTTCTTTTTAGAATTTGTCCAGGAAGAATCCTGTGGTAAGTGTGTACCCTGTCGAATAGGAACTAAGCGAATGCTGGAGATATTGACACGTATAACCCAGGGAGAAGGAAAGAAGGAGGATATTGAATATCTCGAGGAATTGGCGAGAATGGTTAAGGATGCTTCTCTATGCGGTTTGGGTCAAACTGCTCCTAACCCTGTCCTTTCCACTCTTCGCTATTTTCTGGATGAATACCGAAGCCATATAGAAGAAAAACAGTGTCCAGCCTGTAGTTGTGAAGCTTTATTTACCTCTCCCTGTCAACATGCTTGCCCTTTAGGTATAGATATTCCTGGATACATTGAACTAATTACTCAGGAGAGGTTTGAGGAAGCATTAGCTTTGATTGAGGAGAAAAATCCTTTTCCGGCTATTTGTGGGCGAGTTTGCCATCATCCTTGTGAGGCAAAATGTCGAAGGGGTGAGATAGATGAGCCAGTGGCCATCAATGCCTTAAAAAGATTTGTCAGCGATTATGTTCCCAAGAAGAAGAGAAGAACACCTCCTCCATCAGTGAGAAGAGAGGAGGTGGCTATTATTGGCTCCGGTCCGGCTGGACTTACGGCCGCCTATTATCTGGCTCGCTGGGGATATGGGGTTACTGTCTTTGAGGCTTTGCCCTGGGCCGGAGGAATGCTCAGAGTTGGCATTCCTGACTATCGACTGCCCAAGAAGATACTTGAGGAGGAGATTCTTGCCACGGTAAAGAATCTAGGAGTTGAGATTAGAACCAATGTCTGCGTCGGAGAGGATTTACCGTTTGAAGAAATCTTTCCCTCAGGTTACAGAGCGGTATTTATCGCTACTGGATCTCATAAGAGTCGAAAGTTAGGGATTCCTGGTGAGAATCTAAAGGGTGTATTTTCTGGTCTGGAATTTTTGAGAGAGGTAAATTTGGGGGAGAGGCTCGACTTGGGTGAGAAAACGGTAGTTGTGGGAGGGGGTAATGCGGCCGTAGATGCGGCTAGGTCCGTTTTGCGTATGGGTCTTAAAGAGGCGATCGTCCTTTATCGCCGGGGTAGAGAAGAGATGCCGGCTATAGAAAGTGAGGTGGAGGCAGCGGAGAAAGAAGGGATAGAGATTAACTATTTAGCTGCTCCGGTGAGAATTCTCAATAGAGATGGTCAGGTATGCGGTTTAGAGTGCATCCGGATGAGATTGGGGGAATATGATAGTAGCGGCCGAAGACGTCCTCTTCCCATCGAAAGCTCCGAGTTTATAGTAGAGGCAGATTCCATAATATCGGCTGTGGGTCAGTCCGCTGATTTATCATTTCTTCCTTCTTCCTTAAGGACCAATAACGGAGGCAATCTTTCTGTTGACCCTCATACCCTGGCTACTGAACAGCCAGGAATATTTGCCGGAGGCGACGTGATAACTGGCCCGGCTACCGTGGTGGAGGCCATAGCCGCCGGCAGGAGAGCGGCTATATCCATAATCCGCTATTTGTGAGGAGAGTCACTTCCGAGAACTCCCACGGTGGAGAAAAAGCAGCTTTCAGAAATTGAAGGAGAACTGATAGCAGAACCTGTGGAGAAGCCTCGTCTAGTTATGCCGGTTTTACCTTTGGAAGAAAGAATTAAAAGTTTCCAGGAAATAGAGCAGGGTTTTAGCCGCGATATGGCCATTGAAGAGGCAAAAAGATGTCTAAAGTGCCATCTAGAACAAGAGGGGAGGTAAATATAGTGGATAAAATTTCCTTAACTATAGATGGTAAGAAATTGGCCGTGGAGGAAGAAACAACTATCTTACAGGCGGCTCAAATGATAGGGATTGAAATTCCTCATCTTTGCTATGATGAAAGGCTTACCGCCCCCAGTGCCTGCCGTCTCTGTGTAGTAGAGGTGGAAGGTTTGGAAAACTTAGTCTCTTCTTGTTCTTATCCAGTATCAGAGGGCCTGATAGTTAAGACCGATACGGAAAGAGTGCAAACCACAAGAAAGTTAGTCCTGGAGCTTATTCTCTCCGATCATCCTTCTGACTGCCTGACCTGTGAGAAAAGCGGTGACTGTGAATTAGAAAAATATGCCTATGAGTTAGGAGTCTCTTCCTCTCGATTTAAGGGAGAGAAAAGCCATCACGGAATTGATGCCAGCAATCCTTTCATCGAAAGAGATAATGATAAATGTATCCTTTGTGGTAG
>JAUWXE010000089.1 GCA_030616535.1 Candidatus Aerophobota bacterium | reverse complement strand
TTTAAAAAATAAACCTGGTGAGCGAACCTTTCTGCCAGCGAAAGATCGTGGGTAGATAAAACCATAGTCTTTTGGGATTCGCTCTTGAGGTGAAAAATTAGATCCTCCACAATTTCCTTACTGATAGGGTCCAGATTGTGGGTTGGTTCATCTAAAAGAATCACCTCGGGATCGAAAACCAGAGCTCTGGCTAAAGCTACCCTCTGCGCTTCTCCTCCCGATAAGCTAAGAGCTGATCGATCTTCTATTCCAGAAAGATTTACCATCCCTAAGGCTCTTTTTACCTTCTTTTTAATATCCTTCTTTTTTCTCACTTTCAATCCATAGGCAAGATTATTAAAGACAGAAGCGTTAAACATCGCCGGTCCCTGTCCCACGAGAACCATTCTCCGCTGCAAAGAGAGCCTGTCTACCTCATCATAATCTTTACCGTCATAGTAGATCCTTCCCCTGGTGGGTTTTTCTAGTAGATTCAGTATTCTGAGCAGGGTCGTCTTTCCCGCACCATTAGGGCCGATGAGGCAACTCACTTTATTTTCTTGAATTTCCAGGTCAACGCTGTTCAGAATGACTTTACCATCGAACCTCTTACTCAGCTTCTCTACCTTGATTCTCATCTTCTTCCTGTTCCCTGCAACAATTGAAGGGGAATGCTTATAAGACCACAGACCGCTAAAAGGATTATGCCCAAGACTATAGCCAGCTCAAATCTTCCTTTCATCGTCTCCAGAGCTATGGCCGTGGTCATAGCTCGGGTACTCCCTCTAATGTTCCCTCCTACCACCATAGTCATTCCTGTCTCCCCGATGAGACGAGCAAAAGCCATAATTAGAGCTGCCAACAAGGGGTATCTTGATTCTTTAAACATAGTCACCATGAGTTGAGATAGGTTAGCTCCCAGAGTGAGAGCTGTTTCTCTAACATTTGTGCTCACACTTTGAAAGGCGGCTAAGCTCAAAGAAGTTATAATAGGGATTGCTAGAAGGGCCTGAGCCACCACCATCGCCCAAGGGGTATAAAGTAGGCCCACAGCACCCAGGGGACCCCGTCTACTAAGGAGAAGATAAACGATTAATCCAATAGCTACTGCGGGAACCATAAGCAAACTGTTAACCACACTGATAATAACTCTTCGGCCGGGAAAATCTTTCAAGCTGAGCAAAAGACTCAAAGGAAGGCTAACAAAAGATGAAAGAAGAACAGCAGTCAAAGAAACCCGAAAAGAAAGAAGAACAATAGACAAAACCTCCTTATCTAAAGAAGAGACAAATTCGCTTAGCTTATGCAAGCTTTCTGTCAGATAGGCCATTTATTGATCCTCTTGGGCATTAGGAATGAACAGAGGTTCTCCGAACTCTGCCACTCCATATTGACCGATAATTTCCTGCCCTTCTTTGCCAGCAATATATTTTACCAATTTCATGGCTAACTCATATTTTACCCAGGGATACCTCTCGGGAGAAACAGGGATAAGGCCATAGGAGTTTAAAAGACGCTTATCTCTCTCACAAAGAATGGCCAGATCTAGTTCTTTTTGATGATAAAGATAGGTCGCTCGATCGCTCAGAGTATAGGTGCTTTTCTCATTAGCAATGCGCAAGGTGGAGGCCATTCCACTGCCAGATTCAATATACCAGCTTTCCTCCGGCTTAACTTCGGCCATTTCCCACAGACTCATCTCCTTGATATGGGTCCCAGACTTATCTCCTCGAGAAACAAAACCGGCTTTGCTAGAAGCAATCTTCTTTAAGGCACTCAAGACATCCTTTTCACCTTTGATTTTGGCCGCATCCTCAGCAGGCCCCACAATGACAAAGTCGTTGTGCATTACTGGGTATCTTTTTGTCCCGTAGCCCTGTGATATAAATTCATCTTCTAAACTCGGGGCATGCACCAAGATTACATCTGCATTACCATCTTCAGCCGTTCTAATAGCTGCTCCTGTGCCTACAGCCATTACCTTAACCCTTGCTCCATACTTTTTTTCAAAAGGAGGTAGAAGGACATCCAATAGACCCGAGTTCTCTGTGCTGGTAGTGGTAGCCAGCCTGAGCTCTTTCTGGGCAGCTTGCCCTAAGAAAGACAAAGAAATAACTTCCAGGGTAAGAATCAGACCTACTAACAACCCGATCCACAAATTTCTTTGAAGTTTCATACTCAATCTGACACACTTTTCCTTTAAGCCGCCCTCATAAAAAAAAGCCGATCTCCCATGTTGGTAAAAGAGATCGGCTTACTAGTTTTCTCCTTTCCAAACACGGGAGGCACAGCAGTTTCCCGCCATACCCTGTCGGTCAGGTCCCCTGGGAGTGCCTTTAGGGACTCTGACTCGGAGAAATCTTCTCCTAAAAATTGACGGAATCTGTAAAAGAGCTCATAAATAAAATTACCTTAAATTTAAATATCTGTCAAGCGAATATCCTGCGACCCTTGCCCTCCCTCGGTGTATATCAGCTTTGGATTGTTTCTGCTCGTTTTCTTTTAATTTTCGGCAATTGATCTTGCCTTCTCTAGATCATATCGAGTGTTGACGTTAAAAAAGGCAATGCCCTTAGGATCATATCTTTTTATCTCACTCTTTCTAATATACCTCACCTTCACCTCGCCGAAGAAGGACTGAATCCTTAACTCATTTCTATCCAGTTGCCTCCTGATCGGGATCAAACAATGTCTGGAATAAATAGCATGCAAAGGCTCCAAGAATCCATTAAGCTTGGCAACAACTAAATCACGGTCATTTTTCACCTCGATCATATAGGAGAGCAGGCCAGCATTGAGAAAAGGTAGGTCACAACCCACCACAAAATTATGCTTATCTCCTGAGGCCATAAGACCGGAATAGATACCGCCCAGAGGGCCTTTGCCTGGAAAAAGATCGGAAACTAAGCTCACCTTTAGATGTTTATGACTTTCTGGGGTGTTAGCCACAACGACAATCCTGGAGAAAAGAGTCGATAGTACCTCAATCTCTCTCTCAATTATGGTTTTTTGCCCGATCTGGAGGAAGGCTTTATTACGAAGCATCCTCCTATTATTTCCCCCGGAAAGGATTATGGCTGTCATCTCTCAAATTCCTCGCCTTCTAAGGAAGAAAATACGGGCCTCAGCAAAATAAAACGCTCCTTCTCAGCAACTGCACCCAAGGTAAGTGATAATTTCTTTTTTTAGCCAAAGAATCTTTCTCTTCTTAATTTTCCCCCTGAGGGAAGTCTTTGCCGGGAGCTTCATCCCACTTATAGGCAAATAAAAACTCTTCTTATTTAACCTACCTTTTGAACTTTTACTGCGCATACCTTATATTCAGGGATTTTGGCAACGGGGTCCAGGGCGTCGATAGTTAAAAGATTAGCGGCTGCCTCTTTGAAGTGGAAGGTCATAAAAACGATGCCCGGAGGGGATTTTTCGGTAATCTTTGCTTTTGCCACTACTTTACCTCGTCGGGAGCTAACCTCCACCAGCTCATCGGGGGCAAGACCAAGCTTGTCTGCATCTTGAGGATGGATTTCTACCAGTCCTTCAGGATATAGTTCCTCCAGTCCCCTTACTCTTCGAGTCATGGTCCCGGTGTGCCAATGAAAAAGGACTCTTCCGGTAGACAAAATAAAGGGATATTCCTTATCCGGTAATTCTCTAGGCTCTCTGTAAGAAATAGGATGGAATTTACCTAACCCTCGGGAAAATCTACCCTTATGCAAAAATTTCGTCCCGGGGTGTTTCTCATCTGAACAAGGCCATGGTAGACCTTCTTCGCCTAATCTCTCATATTTAATGCCACCGTATATAGGGGTAAGGGAGGCTATTTCGTTCATCATTTCCGCCGGAGAACTATACTCCATCTTATATCCAAATTTGGCTGCTAGCTCAGAGATTATCTTCCAGTCCGCCTTTGCTTCACCGGGGGGATCCAAAGCTTTATTGAGCTTCTGTACCCTTCTTTCGGTATTAGTGAAAGTTCCATCTTTTTCAGCGAAGCTGGCTCCAGGCAGGATAACGTCAGCATAAGCAGTTGTCTCGCTGGGAAGAATATCCTCTACTACCAGAAAATCAAGCTTTTTCAGAGCCTTTTGGGTTCGGTTAGCATTAGGATCGGAAAGAACCGGATTCTCACCCATAATATACATACCCTTTATGTTTCCTTCTTCGGCCGCATGCATCATTTCTACTACTGTTAGACCATTTTCACCAGGGAGTTTAACTCCCCAGGCTCGCTCGAATTTTTTCCTTACCTTTTCATCCTCTACTTTCTGATATCCTGAATAGACGTCTGGTAGAGCCCCTAAGTCACAGGCACCCTGGACATTATTTTGGCCACGCAGGGGATTGACCCCCGAGCTCTCTTTGCCCACATTACCGGTGAGCATAGCCAGGTTAGCCAAAGCAAGAACATTGTCAGTCCCCGTGGTATGCTGAGTGATACCCATAGCATAGATTATAGAAGCGCTCTCCGCGCCGGCGTACACGCGGGCGGCGGAAATTATCTGATTAGCAGGAACACCAGTTATGCCCTCCACGTAATCAGGAGCATACCTCTGGACCACCTTCTTAAGTTCTTCAAAATCCTCGGTACGTTTTTCTATAAATTCTCTATCATAAAGCCCCTCAGAAACAATAACGTTCATCAGTCCGTTAAATAAGGCTACATCTGTGCCTGGTCTATGACGCAGCCAGAGCCAAGCAATTTCTGTCATCTCTA
>JAUWXE010000006.1 GCA_030616535.1 Candidatus Aerophobota bacterium | reverse complement strand
TATCTCTCTGAAAAATAATACCATTCATCACCAGGTTATAGGAAAATATGGGGCATCAAAGGTTCTCCTTAAACCCGCTTCTCCAGGAACTGGGATAATTGCCGGTGAAGCAGTAAGGGCAGTGGTAGAATTGGCCGGGGTAAAAGATGTTTTGACCAAGTCTCTGGGGAGTAACAATGCTCTAAATGTGGCTAAGGCTACCCTGGAGGGGTTAAAGCAGTTGAAAGATCCCCAGAAAGTTTTTGAGCTGCGGAAAAGGAAAAAATAGTGGATCTGTCTATATTAAGACCGTCTTCAGGATCTACTCACGCCAAGAAAAGGGTAGGCAGGGGTCCTAGTTCGGGACATGGAAAAACTTCTACTAGGGGACATAAAGGTCAAAAAGCCCGGAGTAAGATCCACAAATGGTTTGAAGGTGGCCAGATGCCCCTAGTAAGAAGAGTTCCCAAAAGGGGCTTTAATAGAGGCTTTAAGAAAAAAGATCTCATAGTAAATGTTGACGATTTAAATATCTTTAACAAAGAAGAAATAATAACCCCCGAGATTCTAAGGGCTTCGGGATTGGTCAAAGGAAGAGGAAAAATTAAAGTTTTAGGTCGAGGAAGATTGAATCGACCTTTAAGGGTAAAGGCTCATCATTTCTCCAAGCAGGCTCAAAAAAAGATTGAAGAAGCCCAAGGTAAGATAGAGACAATATGATGTTGGAAAAGTTTCAAAATATCTTTAAGATTCCTGAGCTTCGACGCAGGATTCTTTTTACCTTGGCTATGTTTTTGGTTTTCAGGCTAGGTTCATTTATTCCTGTCCCTGGAGTAAATGTGGAGGCCCTTCTTCGAAGCACTATCTTTCAAACGGGAGCATTCGGATTGATGAATATATTTGCCGGAGGGGCCTTACGACGAATGTCTATCTTTGCCCTGGGCATAATGCCATACATTAGTGCCTCTATTATTATGCAACTTTTAACGGTAGCTATTCCTCGCCTTGAGGAGTTGAGCAAACAGGGAGAAGAAGGAAGACAAAAGATTACCCAGATTGCCAGATATTTCGCTTTGCCCATTGCGGCCATTCAGGGAATGGGACTATGTTACTGGGTTCAGAGTATCAATAACGGGGCCTTTGTGATAACTCGGGGAGTCGGTTTTATGCTTCCGGCCGTGGTGACTTTAACTACCGGTACCATGTTTATAATGTGGTTAGGGGAAAAGATTACCGAAAGGGGCATAGGGAATGGAATTTCTTTGATTATTTTTGCTGGGATCGTCGCACAGATACGCCCCATGACGGGAAATGTTCTGAATATACTGCGAACCGGACAGCTTACCCCTTTTGTACTTTTTCTTTTTGGTATCATTGCTATAATGATAACAGCAGCGGTGGTACTTGTCTATGAAGCGGAGAGAAGAATTCCCATTCGCTATGCTCGAAGAATAGTGGGAAGGAAGGTCTATGGGGGGCAAACTACTTATCTTCCTATCCGTATTGGAGGAGTAGGAGTTATTGCCATAATTTTTGCCATATCTGTTTTATTACTCCCCAGCACTTTAGCTAGATTTGTTCCTAGCCCCATCTTTCAGACCATTGCCGAATGGTTAAATCCTGGTGCTCTTCTATACTATGTTTTATATGCCTTGGCGGTTATTTTCTTTACTTTCTTTTACACGGCGGTAGTTTTTAATCCGGTTGAAGTAGCAGATAATATGCGGAAATACGGAGGATTTATTCCTGGTCTTCGTCCAGGGAAACCCACAGCTAATTATATCACGGGTGTACTTACCCGAGTCACCTCTGTAGGAGCTCTTTTTTTCGCCTTTATTGCTGTAGCGCCTCTCATAATCAACCAAAATCTCTTGTTTAACAGTTTTCCCTTTGGAGGAACTTCTATTCTCATCGCCGTAGGAGTAGCTCTGGATACCGTACAGCAATTGGAATCTCATCTATTAATGCGGCACTATAAGGGATTTATGAGGGGGAGGGGCTAGTCTTGAGGGTAGTTTTATTGGGTCCACCCGGAGCGGGGAAAGGAACGCAGGCTGAAAGAATAAAAGATAAGTTTAGGTTGACTCGTATAGCTACGGGAGATTTATTGAGGGAGACAGTCAGGAGAGGGACCTCTTTGGGCAGACAGGCCCAAGACTTTATGCTACGAGGCAGGCTTGTCCCTGACCGCGTTATTCTAGCCCTCATGAGAGATAAAATTAGGGAGGGAGTCTCTGGATTCATTCTGGATGGCTTCCCTCGTAGCATAACCCAAGCAGAGAAACTGGATAAACTTCTGGAGGCCGAAAATAAAAAACTTGATCTGGTAATTAACTTAGAAGTCAATCATAATGAAATGATTAGCCGCTTAAAGGGGCGAGTGATTTGTCCGGAGTGTGGCAGGACGTACAATAAAGATGAATTTGTAGATCAACCACTGATCTGTAAAGATTGTGGAACTCACCTTTCTCAGAGGAGTGATGATAATCCAGATGCAATTGAGGAGAGACTAAAAGTTTATTTAAGACATACTCTTCCTTTAGTTGATTATTACAAGGGAAAAGGAATTTTACGTAGTATTTCGGGAAAGGGAAGCCCGCAGGGAGTTTTTCAACGTATAGTAGATCTACTTTACTCCCCAGGAAGTATTGGTATTTAGAAGGTTTATACGGGTACCGAGGGAAGAGCCCCCAGATATTCCTTATAAAGTGTGCTCATTTAATTTAGCCCATTTTAAGAATGAACGTGTTTGGAGTGGCTTTGGATGGTTCGCATAAAATCAAAAGAAAAGATCAGAGCTATTGAAAAGAGTGGAGGAATAATAGCTGAGATTTTTCAAGGCCTTCAAAATCAAATAAGGCCATCTACTACTACCCTCAAGCTGGAGAGATGGATCGGAGACTTCATAAGGAAAAAAGGGGCCAGGTCTGCATTCAAGGGATACAGAGGATACCCTGCGGAGGCCTGCATCTCTGTGAATGAGGAGGTAGTTCATGGGATACCCTCCACTCGTGAGTTAAGAGAAGGAGATATTGTAAGCATTGATGTAGGAGTTCAATTAGACGGCTTCTATGCTGATGCGGCCATAACTTTTCCTGTAGGGAAGATCTCGGCCGAAAAGGAGAGACTTATCGAGGTGACTAGAAAGGCACTCTATGAAGGAATGAAGCAGGTAAGGATAGGAAATAGAGTTGGAGATGTCTCATCTGCTATTCAACGGTATGTAGAGCACCATGGCTATTCAGTTGTAAGGACTCTATTTGGGCATGGCGTCGGAGAGGCACTTCACGAAGATCCGGTGGTTCCAAATTTTGGCCGGGTTGGTCAGGGGGAGAAACTGCAGGAGGGAATGGTTCTGGCCATTGAGCCCATGGTTAACCAAGGAGAAGCCGAGGTTAAGGTGCTACCTAATAAATGGACAGTGATAACAGCGGATGGGAGTCTGTCCGCTCATTTTGAACATAGCGTAGCCCTTGTAGATGGAGGGTTGAAGGTGTTGACTAATTGGGAAGGAGCGGATGGCTAAGGAGAAACTGATAAAGACTTCGGGAATTGTTGTTGAAACCTTACCCAACGCTACCTTTAGAATAGAGCTATCTAATGGTCGTAAAGTTTTAGCCCACGTTTGCGGGAAGATGAGAATGAGATTTATTAGAATACTTCCGGGTGACAGGGTTAGCTTGGAGATTTCTCCCTATGATCTCTCTCGGGGTAGGATTGTCTATAGGGAGGGTAAGGGTAAATGAAGGTTAGATCTTCAGTAAGAAAATTATGCAAGAAATGTAAAATAGTTAGAAGAAAGGGAGTCGTGAGAGTTATCTGCGAGAACCCCAAGCACAAACAGCGTCAGGGATAAAGGGAGGCTAAAATGGCTCGAATTGCCGGAGTAGAACTTCCGTCTAATAAAAAGGTAAATTTAGGACTAACCGCTATTTTTGGAATTGGACGGTCATTGGCGGAAGAGATTCTTTCAAAGGCTAAAGTTGACTCCGACATCAGGGTGAAGGCTTTAACTGAAGAAGAGATAAATAAACTTCGCAAGATTATAGAAAGTGGTTACAAAATAGAAGGAGATCTGAGAAGAGAGATTAGCTCGAGTATAAATAGACTGATAAACATCGGTTGCTATCGAGGGATTCGCCATAAGAGAGGACTTCCAGTAAGGGGACAGAGAACAAGGTGTAATGCCAGAACCCGTAAGGGACGGCGAAGGACAGTAGGGTCCAAAAAGAAGGAAAGGAAATAGGAGCTAGAGGTGCCAAAAAAAAGAAAGAGTGTCACTGGGAAAAAAAAGAAAAGAATTAAAGTGGAAGAAGGGATGGCTTACATTCACTCCACCTTCAACAATACCATTATTACCGTGACCGATCTCAAGGGGGATGTTCTTTGTTGGTCCTCGGCAGGAGGGGTAGGTTTTAAGGGGACAAAGAAGGGGACTCCATTCGCTGCTCAGAAGACGGCAGAAGAAGTAGCGAAAAAGGCTAAGGAAGGATTTCAATTGGGGCAGGTAAGGGTGGTGGTAAAGGGTCCAGGAGGAGGCAGGGAGACTGCTATCAGAGCCCTGCAAGCCGCAGGATTAAGAGTTATCTCGATCAAAGAAGCAACCCCTATTCCCCATGATGGATGCCGTCCTCCCAAGAAAAGGAAGGTATAAATCAAAGGAGGAGTCATTTGCCACCGAGTAGAGAAAGTAAATGCAAGAGATGCCGGGCGTTAAATGTTAAACTTTTCCTTAAAGGAGAAAGGTGTTATACGGATAAGTGTAGTTTAGAAAAGAGAAAATCTACACGTTTTACAGGGAGAAGGAGAGTATCTCAATACGGCCAGCAACTCAAAGAAAAGCAAAAAGTGAAGTGGAAATACGGGATGTTGGAGGGTCAGTTTAAAAGGTGGTATCAAATGGCAGAAAAATCTTCAAATATTACCGGGGAAGAACTTCTGCGACTCTTAGAACGAAGATTAGATAATGTGGTATACCGACTGGGATTCAGTTTTTCCCGGTCACAGGCCCGACAATTGGTCAATCATGATCATTTTTTAGTAAATGGCCGGGCAGTGAATATCCCCTCCTATCTCATAAAGGAAGGAGACGTGGTTGAGATTAAAGATGAGAGTAAGAAGCTTCCCTCAATGAAACAGATTCTGAAAGTTTCACAAAAGAAGGCCCTTCCAGGATGGCTGGAGATAGATAAGAAATCCCTTAAAGGAATGGTAAAACGGTTTCCCCTTCCAGAAGAACTAGATCAAGAAATTGATTTATCTTTAATAGTAGAATATTATTCAAGATAGTTGTTATCAAGAGTGAGTAACTAGAAATGAGTGGTCAAGAATGAGGGGAAAAAGGAAGAAATTTCCAAATCTTTAGTTACTGATACCTGATCCAAGGAGGCCGGCGTGAGGCAATTAATAAAGCCAAAAGAGATCGTGGTTGAAAAGGAGACCTTCTCTGACAGCTACAGTAAATTCATTATTGAGCCTTTAGAGAGAGGGTATGGTGTTACTTTAGGTAACTCCTTTCGTCGAATATTACTTTCTTCTACCTCGGGAGCCGCGGTCACGGCGGTTAAAATTGAAGGTGTCTCTCATGAGTTTTCCGCAATTCCTGGAGTCAAGGAAGACGTACTGCAGATTATCCAAAATTTGAAACGAATTAGGGCGAAGTTGTTTGTTGAAGGAGAGAAGAAGGTCTTTTTGGATGTGAGGGGTCCACTTGAAGTAAAGGCCTCCCATATTAAAACGGATAGTGAGGTAGAAATTGTGAATCCAGACCTATACCTTACTACTCTCGATAATAAAGAAACCCATCTAGCAATGGAGATTACCTTGGCTAAGGGCCGAGGTTATGCAACGATGGAGGAAGGCAAACATTCCGATCAGCCATTAGGAACTATACCCATAGACTCCATTTTTAGCCCTGTTAAGAGAGTGAAGTATGAAGTAAAACCAGCTAGAATTGGAAGAAAGACAAGTTTCGATTCACTTATTCTGGAGATTTTTACAGATGGCACGGTTAAGCCCGATGACGCATTAAGGGAGGCAGCAAGAATTTTGAGTGAGTATCTAGAATTTTTCATGCTCAAACCTCCGAAAGGAGAGGAAAAAGAGAGAGAAAAGAAGTTGCTGGAGCAGTCAGTTGAGGAATTAGGTTTATCTGGTGGACCCCTTAAGGCTTTGAGAAGTTCAGGGGTAAAAAAAATAGGGGATTTGGTAGGAAAGACCTCCAAGGAGCTTTTGAAGATTCAGAACTTTGGGCAGAAGTCGCTACAAAAGTTAGAGAAGAAATTGGCAGAATATGGTCTAGGTTTAGGGGGAGAAAAAATAAGTGAGACACAGGAAAAAGCAGAAAAAGCTGGGACGAGATAAGGCTCATCGAAGAGCGCTGTTAGCCAATTTGGTGGGATCATTACTTTTCCATGAAGAGATCACTACTACTGAGGCTAAAGCCAAGGAAACGGCTAGATTTTGTGAGAGAGTAATCACTTTAGCTAAGGAAAATTCTGTTCATCATAGACGCAATGCATTAAAATTTATCCACGATAAGAAAGTGATAAAGAAACTCTTTGATGTGATTGGCCCCAGATACAGGGATCGTGAAGGAGGATATACGAGAGTAATCAAACTTAGATATCGTCAGGGAGACGATGCTCGGGTGTGTAAAGTAAAGCTAGTTTGATAACTGCAGTTAATTTTTTATTTTGATAATGCTAGGAAAGTATTAGTAGCCAGGAGATTTATACACGTATCGAGGGACTTGTAGTGAATAGTAGATAGTGAATAGCCAAAAAAAGAAACCAAGATACGATTCACGAAATACGATTCACCAAGGACAGCGACGAAGGGGAAAAGTCCCGAGATATTCTTAAGCAGAGAGTGCGTAACATAAAGCTCATTTTAGAGTATGACGGCACTTCCTATCACGGATGGCAAAAACAACCCGGACTTTCTACTATCCAGAAGGCACTGGAAGACAGTCTATTTTGCCTTTTTCGGGAAAGAATAGAAACAACGGCTGCGGGGAGGACTGACGCCGGGGTTCATGCCAAAGGTCAGGTAGTAAATTTTTTCACTCATGCCTCGATTTCTTCCACTTCCATCCAACCTGCTTTAAATAATTATTTGCCTAAAGATATAAGAGTCAAGAAGGCTCATGAGGTAGATATGGACTTTCACGCCCAAAAATCTGCCTTAAGAAGAGTTTATGGGTACTCAATCTATAACAGCGGCTTTCTTTCTCCCTTCCACCGTAATTTCGTTTGGTGGGTTCCCTTCGATTTGGAGATAGACCTGATGAGAGAGGCAGGTAAGTTTCTGGTAGGCGAACACGATTTTTCCTCATTCCAATCACAGGGAAGTTCAACCTCCTTAACCCTCCGAGAAATAAAAAAACTGTCCATTTTTAAGAAGGGAAAATTTGTTCTCATTTATATTGAGGCTAATAGTTTTCTCTATAAAATGGCTAGAAATATAGTAGGCACGCTAGTTGAGATAGGTAGGAAAAAGATAGTAGCTGGGGAGATGAAAAAGATTTTGGAGGCAAGGGATAGAAGGATAGCTGGCCCAACGGCTCCGCCACAGGGTCTGTGTCTGGTAAGGGTAGAATACGGCAAGCATCGAGTGTGGTAGAAATGTTGACACGGCCTTGATTTTTAGTAGAATTAGAGAGGTAGAAAGCAGTGAGGCTAGAATGATCTGTCAGGTTTGCGGGGAGAGAGAAGCTACGTTTCATTTCAAGGAAATGATAAATGGAGAAGTGGAAGAGCTTCATTTATGTGAAATCTGCGCCAAAGAAAAAGGATTAGACGAGACATTTTTTATGCCAAGTTTTTCTCTATCTAATCTTATGGCAGGCTTAACGGAGCTTGAAATTCCACTTTCTGAAGAAATTTCTGTCAGCTGTCCTCATTGCGGATTAAGTTATGAGGATATAAAGAGGAAGGGGAAAATAGGCTGTGCTTTGTGTTATCAAGTGCTTAAGGAATATCTTACTCCACTTCTAGAAAGAATTCAGGGTAAGGTTCGCCATTCCGGTAAGGTTCCCAGAAAAGGTAAAGTGGAAGACCAAGGGGAAAGACGGATTTATGAGTTGCGCAAAGAGCTAGAAAAGTTAGTGAAAAAAGAAGAGTATGAAAGGGCGGCTAAACTGAGGGATGAAATTCGTAGGTTAGAAAAAGAGAAATGATTATTCAGGAGATGGCTAATTCAACCAGTCAATGGTTAAGAGGAGATGGACCGGAGGCAGAAATTGTTTTTAGTTGTCGGGTTAGGCTGGCACGTAACCTAGAAGGTTTTACCTTTCCTCCCTGGGCTCACGATTCTGTATTGAGGGACGTTTCAGATAAAGTTCTGAATGCTGTAAATAAGTCTGATTATCTAAAGAATAGTCACCTGATCAACATGAGTGAACTTTCTTCCATAGAGAGAAGATTTCTTTTAGAAAGGCACCTCATCAGCCTCGAGTTTAGTGCTGGAGGATCCCGTAGGTTTTTAGTTACCGAGAAAGGGGGGATGCTCTCTTTGATGATAAATGAGGAGGATCATCTGCGTCTCCAGAGCATTCTTTCCGGACTCCAATTAATGGATGCCTGGCGATTGAGTGATAAAGTAGACGATGAGTTAGGGCGGAATTTAGATTATGCTTTCCTGCCTCAATGGGGTTACCTTACCTCCTGCCCAACCAATACCGGTACCGGAATGAGGGCTTCCTGTATGTTACATCTGCCTGCTTTAGTAGCCACTCATAAGATCGATGAATTGCTCAAGAACATCTCCAAGTTAGGTTTAGTAGCAAGAGGACTGTACGGGGAGGGGACTAAATCTCAAGGTGATTTTTTTCAAATATCGAATCAGGTCACTCTGGGTTTGAGGGAGGAGGAAATAGTAGACAATGTGGGAAGGGTGACCCGGCAAGTGGTAGGACAGGAAAAAAGGGCCCGGGAGATTTTGCTTAAACGAAATGGAACTCAGCTTAAGGATCAGATGGGTAGGGCTTACGGAATTCTACTTAACGCTCACTTTATGAGTTCACAAGAGGCTATAAACTTGCTCTCAAGGCTAAGACTGGGAGTGAACTTACATTTATTCCCGCAACTTAATATTCCGGTCCTAAATGAGCTATTTTTTATGATTACCCCTGCTCAACTTCAAGTTAAAGAAGGAAAGGAGATGACTCCCTCAGTCCGCGACGAATTAAGGGCAAAGATCATCAGAGAACGGCTGGGTAAGTTAAGGTAAGAAAGTAAAAGGATCTTCCAGGAATGCCAACTACTGAGATTCTACTAAAAAAGGTACAGGAGACCATAAAAAAATACCAAATGCTTACTTCAAATACAAAGTTGGTGGTGGCAGTATCGGGTGGTCCGGATTCTGCTACCCTACTTCATCTTCTTTTTAAACTGACACCGAAGTATAATTTACGGCTTTGGGTGGCACATCTCAATCACGGATTAAGAGGAAGAGAGGCCGAGGCCGAGGCCGAATGGGTGAAAAAATTTGCCTTTAAACTAGGAATTCCCGTGATTTCTGATACTTTTAATGTGGCAGGATTGGCTAAAGAAAAGAGACTTTCTCTGGAAGAGGCTGCGCGACGAGCAAGATACAATTTTCTCGAAGAGGTTGCTAATCAACTGGGAGCTAGCAAAATTGCCTTAGCTCATACAGCATCTGATCAGGCAGAGACCCTATTGATGAGGTTAATGAGAGGCTCTGGTCTGGATGGCCTTTCTGCAATACCACCGGTTAGGGATAAGATCATCCGTCCCCTGATCGAGGTCTTTCGAGGAGAAATAGAAGACTACTGTCGAGAGAATAACCTCCAACCTTGCTTAGATTCCTCTAATAGAGAGACTTCTTTTCTTCGCAACCGGGTCCGCCTTAATTTGATTCCCTATCTTTCTAGAGAATATGGTGATCAAGTAGAAAAGGTTTTCTGTCAAACCACCAATCTCCTCAAACAGGATAGTGAATACCTAAAAAAAGAAACTGACAGGGTGTTTAAATCAGTCCTAGAAGAGGAAACAAGCCAAGAGTTAGTTTTGCATGAGGAGAAATTGTCTTGTTTACACCCGGCTTTGCAAAGGAGGGTTATACGTAAAGCCATTGAAAAAATTAAGGGAGATTTGCGGGGAATTACCTTTGATCACATTATCTCGATTCTCGAGTTATGTAAAACAAAGCAATCCAAGCAATTGGATCTTCCTCACGGCTTGATGATTCGACACCGCTACAAAGGTTTATTGATTAGAAAAGGAAAAGAGAAAAGTTTGTCCTTCATTCGTAATTTCGTTATCCCGGGAACGACTAAACTCACAGAGCTAAATCTAGCGCTGGATACAGAATTAATCTCTAGGTTACCTGGTATCTCTTTTCAGAAAGACTCTCAGAAGAAGCTAGGGGGGCAGTTCATCTCCTCTTGTCGGTTCGGGGCTTGCCTCCCTTTAGCTTCAGCGAAAAAGAGTAAATCACATCAAATCCGTGGTTTTCCGGAACCAGAGGCTCTGTTTGATTTTGATAAACTTGAGCCGCCTTTATACCTGCGGACAAGAGAAAAGGGTGACCGATTTCATCCTTTGGGGATGAAGGGAAGCAAGAAGGTTAAGGATTATTTTATTGATCTTAAGATTCCTTTGGAACGGAGGGAAAGAATTCCTCTCCTGATGGATAAGGACAAAGTAGTGTGGATAGTCGGCTATCGAATTGACCAGAGGTTCAAGGTAGATAAAGATACCAGAGCTATCCTCAAAGTTAAAATCCATGAAGTCAACGACTGATCGAAAAGTTAGGGTAGAAAGGAAAACCAAAGAGACAGAGGTCAGAATTTTTCTAAACCTTGATGGAAAGGGAGAGTCAAAGATTAATACCACTTATCCTTTTTTGGACCACATGCTTTCTCTTTTCTGTTACCATGGGTTTTTTGATCTGGAAATGGACGCAAAGGGTGATACTCAGGTGGGTTATCATCATCTGGTAGAGGATGTTGGTATTTGTCTGGGAAAAGCAGTTAAAAATAGCTTGGGAGAAAAAAAGGGCATAAGGAGATACGGAAATTGTTTCGTCCCTATGGACGATGTATTGGTACAGGTAGCGCTGGATATTAGCGGTAGACCTCTCTTGGTCTTCAATTTTCCCTCAAAGGTAGAATCACGAGCTTCCGAGCTTGAACTGGCTAAGGAATTCTTCCAGGGTTTCTCATCCCATTCTGGCATTACCCTTCATATCAATCTCTGTTATGGGGATGGTGTTCATCACTTAATGGAAGCTATCTTCAAAGCCTTTGCCCTAAGTTTAGATGAGGCAACAAGTTGGGAGAAAAGAAGGAGGGGAGTTCCTTCTACCAAAGAGACCCTGGAGTGAGGTCTAATTATGCGGGCGGTAGTTCAGAGAGTAAGAGAAGCTTCATGCGAGGTGAAGGGAAAGTTGGTGGGATCTATTGGGAAGGGGATGGTTGTTTTTTTGGGCGTTGGTAGAGAGGATCAATTAGTAGATGTAGAGTACTTAGCTGAAAAGACAGCTAATCTTCGTATTTTCGCCGATGAAAAAGATAAAATGAATTTATCCCTTGCGCAGGTGAAGGGAGAGGTTCTCGTTATTCCGCAATTTACACTTTATGGGGATTGTAGAAAAGGCCTTCGACCTGATTTCATGGAAGCAGCTCCACCAGACTTAGCCAGGAGATTTTATCTTAAATTTTTGGCGTTAATGAGAGAAAAAGTGACTACGGTTAAGGAAGGAAGATTCGGCGCTAAGATGAGGATAGAAGTTGACAATGACGGGCCGGTAACTTTGATTTTGAGTTCCGGCAGCACTTTCTGAACTCAATTTTTTATGGAGATAAAATGGCAAAGGTGACTGTTGGCCTTGAGGTGGGTATGGAGGCAGTGAAGGCAGTAGAGTTAACTCACAGAAAAAACAGCTACCAGCTAAGGAAATTAGCCAGATTAGAGATACCATTTGAGGATCATGATCATACCAAGAGAGAAAAAATTATCGTGAAAGTCATTAAGGATCTTATCAGCAAATACAGGATTAATACCAGGCGAGTTGTCTCAGGCGTAGGAGGAGAGTTGGTCATTGTGAGAAGGATAACCCTACCCTTAATGACGGAAAAAGAAATTGCCCAGGCTGTCAGATGGCAGGCAGAAGATTACATCCCCTATTCTATGGAGCAGGTTTGTCTGGGATTTCATGTTCTTAATCAACGTTTTTCCGGAGAAAAAGGAGAGGAGATGACGGTGATATTGGTAGGGGTAAAGCGTGAAACCATCGAGAGACATCTTCGTCTTCTCCGCCAAGCAGGGGTCTCTCCTCAAGCCATAGATGTAAATACTCTCGCTCTATTTAATGTTTTTCAGTTATCTAATCCGGACGAAACCGATGGGATAGCAATTCTTGAGATTGGACATGGCACGACTAGTATTGTTCTTCTGGATAAGGGCAACCCTTTTTTGATTAGAGACGTGAACCTGGCTGGATTTCACATTACCGAGACTATGGCTGAGGAAATTGGTACTAGTTTTGCAACGGCGGAAGAGATAAAGCGGAGATACGGACTGGTGACCTCAGATGGAAGGGAGAGAGAAGTCTACTTTAATGATGAACTGAAAGAACTTACCATAAAAGGGAAAGTAGACAAAAGGCTGGTAGATCAGATAATCAGGAAATCTATGGAAGATCTGGTAGAGGAAATAATTCACTCCTTTGAATATTACTCCTCCCAGAGGGAGGGGAAACCCATAAAAAAAGTCGTCTTGAGTGGAGGGACTTCGCAGCTGCACAATATAGACAAATTTTTGTCGGAAGAATTGGGACTCCCGGTCAAGATAATCAGCCCTTTCGCCAAAATTGCCTATGAGTCGAAAAAGTTTCAACCAGACTACCTAGCTAGAGTTGGTCCCATGTTTACTGTAGCCCTAGGTTTTGCTCTTCATGAGGTGAAGGAAATTTGATCAGGGTAAATCTACTGCCAAGGGAGATGATCGAAAAGAAAAAAGTCGGCGCCTTTGTCATTTTTGTGTCAATTTCTATTCTGTTTAGTATTTTGATCTGTGTTCTTCTTTTCCTTCCCCTGAGAGATGAGCTCCAAGCAGCCAAACGGCGATTAGAGTTGGAGCAACTAACACCAAGAAAGTATCAACCGATCCTGCAGAAATTGGAAGAATTAAAGCGTGAAGAGAGTGAACTTCAAGCACATTTAAATGCCATTGAAAATTTAATCATCTCACGGTCTCCTTGGTCACTGGTGTTGTATGAAATAAGCAAGGCTTTGCCGGAGAAAATCTGGCTTACTGAACTCACTAAAGAGACTCAAGAAAAAGAACAGACTGTCATGATTCAGGGAAGTAGCCTCAATAAAACCATTGACATAGGTAAGTTTATGGAAAATCTGACCAAGTCGCCTCTTTTTACGGAAGTAGCTCTCTTGGTGATGACCAAAAGAACCATAGATAAAAGAGAAGTAATGGATTTTACCATTAATTGTAAGCTAAGGGAACCTCGTCCTCTTGAGAAGGGACTATAGATTGATTTTCACGCTAAAGGGTAGAATAGCCGTTGGATCGGGGATTTTTCTCGGGGTTATTTTCTTTTTTTATGGGGGATTTTACAATCCTCAAGCTAAACTTATTGAAAAAATGAACGAAGAGGTGAAAAGGGAGAATCTAAAGGTTGCACAGATTAAGAAGAAAGTGGTTGAATATGAAAAGTTAAAAGAGAAGTACCAGGCAATGACCTTAAGACTGGCTTCCCTGGAGGGCTACCTGGTTAAGGAAGACCAAAGTTTTTCCGTGTTTCAAGAATTGGGTCTGAGAGCGAGAAAATACGGGATTGATTATGTGAAGATAGTTCCTGAGGAGGTTATAGTGGGGCAATATTACAATCGTATTCCGGTGAGAATTCATCTATTTTCTACCTATCACGCCCTGGGTATGCTTCTGTCTGACATGGCTAAAAGAGGCAGGATGATGGGTCTACACGTTGATGGGATTAAAATGCGAGGGGTAGTAAGCAAAGGAGGAGAGAGTCTTGAGGAGAAAAAGAGATACACGGTGGAGGTAGATCTCCTTTTATCCTTATACATGTTTAAAAGACACCCTGGAAAGTTAACTGCTGAAAAGACCGAGCAAATTTCGAGTTCTCAATCTGCAAAAGAGAGCAAGGATCGATGGCCTCGACGGAGTCGAGAAAAAGAGGAATGAAGCAAAAGGTTATCTTTTCGACTGTATTAGGTGCTGGGGTAGTGATGAGCATTTTTTTCTATGGATGCTTTGCTTTGAGAGGACAGCAAAGGGACCTCGAAATAGAGTCTTTTTTGCCTGCGGTTTTTTTGTACAACAGCGAGGAAAGACGGGACCCTTTTATTCCCTTGGTGGCTAAAAAAAAGATTGTAGTAGTTGAAGAAAAGAGAAAAACAAGACCAGAGGTAGAAAAACCGGAAAAAACAGAACAAGAGATAGAAAAACCGAAGCCAAAAAAAATAACAGCAGACTCAGGATATAGATTAATCGGGCTGGTATGGGATAAAAAAGGAGTTTTTGCCTTAATTCAGGGAAAAGAAGGGAAATGGATTGTGAAAAAGGGTGATCAGATAGGAAAGTTTCAAGTACTTAAGATGGAGGCCAAAAAGGGTGAGGTTAGCCTGATGGGCGAGAATGAAATAGTTAAGTTAAGGATGAGAGAATGAGAAAATTGCTTTTGGTTTTGGTGTTACTGGGATTTTTTGGAGGATTGATTAACGCGTCCTTGCTCGGTTATGCTAAAGACATTCCTCCTGACTCGAGGCCTATTTCTATTGATTTTAAGGATATAGATTTAAAAGATTTATTGGATATTCTTTCTGCTAAGACCGGGTTGAATATAATTGCCACCCCGGAAGTCCAGGGTAGGGTTCCTGTTGTTCGTTTTGAAAGACCCATCCCTATCTTAAAGGCCCTTAAGATTATCCTTGAGCCTTATGACTATCAGTACGAGATCGTGGACAATATCATCAGGGTAAGCCCCATTCCTCTTCTTAGCCAGAGCTTTACCCTCAAGTCTGCCCTGGTGGCTGAAGTAGCCAGCTCCCTCAAGCCCCTTCTCTCAGAGGTAGGAAAGATGGAGCTGAGCAAAGAGACCAATACCCTCCTCATCACCGATAAGAAAAAGAGGATGGAAGAGATAGCAAGAGCTATCTTAAAATTGGATGAGCCGGCCAGACAGCTTTCTACCCATAGCTTTAGCTTGAAGTTTGTCCAGGCAGAGGCTATCTTTCCTCTTATCCAGCCCCATCTAAGCAGGCTGGGTAAACTAGAGGTTGACTCTTCTACCAATACTCTCCTTATCACCGATACCAGATATAATCTCCTTAGGGCAGGACAGTTTATCTCAAAATTGGATTATTTCCGACCATCTCAGAAACTTTTTGCTCTTAAGTTTGCCTTGGCTCCTCAAGTAGCCAAAATTGCTCGCCTTTATCTTTCTGATAAAGGAAAGATAGAGGTGAATGAGGCCGAAAATCAGATCATGCTCACGGCTACTTCTTATAACCTGAAAAAAATAGAAGATCTCTTGGCTGAGCTGGATAGTCCTCATAAGCAGATGAAAAAGGAAAAGTTCCTCATCAGGTATATTAGCCTAAAAGATTTGGCTGAGGTGGTTAAAGAAAACCTCTCCTCGGAGGGGAAGCTCAAGATAGATCCCTTAAGCTCTACTCTTACCGTGGAAGATACCTCCTATCACCTTTTCCAGATAGAAAAGATCGTGGCTAAGCTGGATGCCTTCCAGCCCCGCAAGCGAATCTATAAGATCAGCTTTGCTCCCCTTTCCCTGGCAAGAGAAAGGGTGGAGGATCTTCTTTCCGACCAAGGAACCGTAGAGATACAAAAGGAGACCTCCAGCCTGGTGGTAGTTGATGTAAAGAAAAACTTAGACCATATAGATAAGTTGGTTAAGCAAATAGATACCCTGAAAGATCAACTGGTAACAAAGAGGTTCTTCCTCAAATACTTAACTCCCCAGGAAGCTGAGTTTCTGCTTCAAGGTGTAATAAGTGAATCTGGAAAGATTCGTCTTCCTCATTTTGAAAACACAGAAAGTAGAAGCAGCACCAGCGACTATATTGTAATTCCTCAGGAAAAGATGGATAGTCCCGAAGAGAATAACCCTTCCGAGAATAAAATTAATGTAGAAAATAATATAATCTATGTAACGGATCTAAAAAGAAACATGCCCCAGATTGAGGAGGTAGTAAAGGAGATGAACGGACCTTCTCGAGCTGAGGAAATTGCCACGCGGACATTTTACATCAAAGAGGGTTCCCTGGAGCGCATAGCCATTGCCATAGCCAATATGCTCGGGGTACCCCCGGAGGAGATTGAGGGAATAGAGTTAAAGAAAGAGGAAGGTAAATGGATGCAAATGAACGTTCCTTCCCTTGCCATTGATTTGGGAAAGATAGGACCAGTAAAATGACCACCGGACAAATGAAGAAAAATAATAGCGGAGATACATAATGGGTAAAATTAATATGGTGCAAATATTGGTCTTCTCCACAATATTCTTCTTTTGTGCGGTTAAGGCTTTTAGCCAATCCTCTATTTTAGTAGATACTTCTACCGGGAGGATAACCGTTAAAGCAAGTCGGGAAAAGCTGAGGGAGATAGACAGGATGATTCCTCAATTTCCTATGGAAATCCGGCAAGTTCAGATTAAGGCCAGGGTACTGGAACTTAGTGAGGATGTAGGCAGAACTTTCGGCACCTATTTCGAACGGTTAACCGGAGTAAAAGTTCCATCCGGAACATCAGGAGAGGGAACAGAATTGAAATACGGAACCAGTGAACTCTCTGAAGTGGGGGAAGGGGAAAAAGGAGGGCTCTTTTTCACATTTTATCGGCTCTTAACCGGAGAAGAAAAATTTGAGGTTATTTTAAACGCCCTCATCTCTGAGGGAAAGGCAAAGGTCCTCTCTGCACCTCAGATAACCACCATGAGCGGAGAGGTGGCAGGAATGTACGATGTCAAAGATATTTCTTATCTTTCCAAAGTTACCCGTGAGACCACGGAAGTAGGGGTAACTGAAGAATATATTTATGAGTATGCTACAGTAGGTATCGTTCTTCAAGTACTGCCAAAGATCATCGGAGATGATCTGGTTCAAATGGTCATCGTTCCATTGGTAGCCCGCTATGACACTACTGAATTTGGGCTAGAACGGCCTACATTTCTTCGAAAGGTATCCCCCACCAACATTACCGTAAAAAGCGGGGAACCCATTATCATTGGTGGGTTAGTAACTAAGGAAAAGACAAGGGTACAAATACGCTTTCCCATCCTCTCAGGTCTTCCCATTCTAGGAAATCTTTTCAAGAGCTGGAAAGAGACCGAATCCGCCAAGAATCTTCTCATTACCATAAAACCTCATATCCTTAAACCAAGAGAAATAGAGGGAAGAACCAAAAGAATTTTTACTTTCCGTTACGCCCTCGCCGAGGAAATTGCTCCCCAGATAAGCCAAATTATCAGCCCTCAGGGAATGATGAAAATAAACCCTAAAGAAGCTCCTCCGAATTCAGTTCTGGTGAGGGACAATGAAGATCAAATCAAGGTCATTGAGGATGTGCTCAGCAGAATCGGTACTTACCCACAGCAGAGAAGAGAGAAGATCTTCCCCCTTCGCTACTCTTCTCCCGAACCTACCAAGGAGATTCTTCTTCCTCTTCTTTCCTCAAGAGGTTCTATTAAGATAGAGAAAAAGACTAATAGTTTAGTGGTGGAAGATGGGGCATATCAGCTCTCTAAGATAGAAAAAGCCATATCTTCAGTGGAGATGTCCAATCAGGTACCACAGAAAAAGGTCTTTCGCTTAAAGTACGCTAAGGAAGCCGAAGTGGTTCCACTCCTGGAAAAGTTCCTCTCTCCTCAGGGATCTATTCGAGTAGAAGAAGAAAGCCTGGTAGTGATAGACAATAACTGGGTGATCCAAAAGATAATCGAAGAGATTAAAAGACTGGATAGCTTCGAAAAACAAAAGAAAAAAAGGATTTATGATAAAGTATATTGAGGCTGAAAAGATAGAGGGAGTGGTTCGACTCCTTTTATCAAATAAGGGTAAAATTTTTAGCCGGGGGAATAAAATATTGGTGATTGATGTCTCTTTCTATTAACAAAAAGTGGAAGCTATTATTACGCTACTGGACATTTCCCTCTAAATAGGACCAGGAAAGTACCAGTATTTAGGAGATTTATACGCGTATCGAGGGACTTTCCCCGAAGGAGCCTTATATCAGCCACCTTAACGAGTCAGCTCTGCCTGTTTTTGAATTTTGGGGGAGCAGCGAGCGGACCGTAAGGTGCCGAAAGGCAGCGAGCGTTGAGGGGGAATGTTTTCCCCCTCAAGAATAGTTGAGGAAAAAGAAAGACGTGTTGTCTGAGGAGCAAAGCGACGAGTTTCACGTCTTTCCCGAGACGAGAAGACGAGCAGAAGCAATCCAAAGTCGATATACAGCGACGGAGGGGAAGAGTCCCGAGATATTCTCAACCTAAAGATTTACCATAAGAGGTAGTTAGGGATGCGAAAACTTAAGATAGGACTACCCAAGGGAAGTTTAGAAAAAATGAGCATTGACCTATTTGCCAGGGCTGGTTATCAAATCACCCGGGGAGAAAGATCTTATGTTCCCTCCATAAATGACGAAGAATTGGAGGGTTTATTGATCCGGACTCAGGAGATTCCTGTTTATGTGGAAAAGGGAATGCTGGATGTGGGTTTGGCTGGTCATGACTGGATTCTGGAAAGGGGAGCAGTGGTAAAGAGGGTGAAAGAGCTAATTTTTTCCAAGCAGGGACTAAATCGAGTGAAATGGGTTCTTGCCGTTCCTTTAGATTCGCCAATAAAGGCAGTAGAGGACCTCGAAGGGAAAAGGATCGCTACCGAGTTGGTCAATGTTACCCGGAATTATTTAAAGGAAAAAGGTGTACGCGCTGAGGTAGAGTTTTCCTGGGGAGCTACAGAGGTGAAGCCTCCCTATCTAGTAGATGCGATCGTCGAGCTTACCGAAACAGGAAGATCTCTAAAGGCCAATAATCTTCGTGAGGTAGATACGGTACTGGAGTCAACGATCTGGTTAATTGCCAATCCCTCCTCCTGGACTGATTCCTGGAAGAGAGAGAAGATCAAAAATTTAGCTATTCTTTTAGAAGGAGCACTAAATGGGATGGGAAAGGTCGGTTTAAAGATGAACATCTCCCAGGCTAATCTGAAGAGACTGCTTGGTATCTTGCCCTCTTTAAAAAAACCAACTGTCTCTAAACTCAGTGAAGAGGGATGGTGGGCGGTGGAGATAATTCTGGATGAGCTTGAGGCGCGGCAGTTAATCCCCAGGATTAAGAAAGTAGGTGGAGAGGGAATTGTTGAATATCCGCTTAATAAGGTGGTGTATTAGTTGTCCAAACCTTGGGTTAGTGTAGTAATAGGCAGTGAATCCGACCGGGAGGTTATGAAAAATTGTTTGGCTCTGCTCGATGAGTTTGCTATTCCTTATGAGGTAAAAGTTCTATCTGCTCATCGAATGCCTGAGGCAACTTCAAATTATGCCAGGGAGCTTAAATCTCGTGGGATAAAGGTGGTTATTGCTGGAGCAGGAGGAGCAGCTCACTTGCCCGGTGTAATGGCTGCTCATACAACCTTACCCGTAATTGGAGTGCCTCTTACCTCAAGTTTACAGGGCCTGGACTCCTTATACTCAATTGTTCAGATGCCGAGTGGGGTTCCGGTAGCCTGCATGGCCTTAGGAGTTGCCGGAGCGAAAAACGCTGCCGTGTTGACAGCTCAAATACTGGCTTTATCATCGCCTGAGATTGAGGAAAAATTAAAGGATTACAAAGTCAAGCTCGCCCATGGATCCTTTCCACCATCATCTCATTGAATATCCCGAGTTACCTTGAGGTAAAGAACTTTCAATAATTTCTCTGAATTGTTATCAAGTAGACCTCGGCAGACGAGATATCATAAGAAGAGGGGAGCGGGCCCGACTTGCTCGAGCAACGCGAGAGTCGGCTTTGCCGATCGGGCCGTTGAGGGGGGATGTTTCCCCCCTCAATATGTCCTCAATGGAGGAAGATATGACTAAAAGAATTAGGATAAAAGCAGGGAAAGTGGAAAGAACGGCCATCTTAAATAATTCGCCTATGGCGGAAGCTTTGGCAGAAGCTCTTCCCATAGAGGCTTCTGCTAATCGTTGGGGTGACGAGATTTATTTTGCTTTCCCCTTAAAGCAGGCAGCAGGGGAGAAGAAAAAAGTGGTGGACAAAGGAGATATAGCTTTTTGGCCCCCTGGAAGCGCTCTTTGTATATTCTTTGGCCCCACTCCTGCAAGTAAAGGGGCCGAAATTAGACCGGCCAGTGAGGTAATTCTTCTGGGAAAAATAGAGACAGATCCGGAAGGATTTAAAAAGGTGAAGGATCGTGATCCGGTAAGGATAGAGGAGGTCTAGCTGTGATGGGTAAAAATATTAAAGGTGTAGAGGCACGGCAAATCCTGGATTCCCGAGGAAACCCTACCGTGGAAGTAGAGGTAAGACTGGAGGATGGATCTATTGGTAGAGCATCTGTTCCTTCCGGAGCTTCTACCGGAGAATATGAAGCGGTGGAGCTAAGGGATGGAGGAAAAAGATGGATGGGT
>JAUWXE010000090.1 GCA_030616535.1 Candidatus Aerophobota bacterium | reverse complement strand
CGGCTAAAGAGATCTGGGAGGACACCGATGGCAGAATAGATATACTGATAAGTGGTGTAGGCACAGGGGGAACCCTTGCCGGCGTGGCCCAGCTAATAAAGAAAAAAAAGGCTGATTTTAAGGCAGTTGCGGTAGAGCCGGCTGAATCAGCCGTTCTTTCCGGTGAATCACCAGGGTCTCATAAGATTCAAGGAATCGGGGCTGGCTTCATCCCAGAGGTATTAGAAGTAGGATTAGTCGACGAGGTTATCAAGGTGAAAAGCGAGGAGGCGATTATTACCGCCCGCAGATTAATTAAGAAAGAGGGTATCTTAGCCGGGGTTTCCTCAGGAGCGGCAGTCTTTGCCGCATTAAAGGTGGCCAAAAGGGCCGAATCCAAAGGAAAATTAATTGTGGTGATATTACCTGATACCGGGGAAAGATACTTAAGTACGGAATTATTTAGTGGATAGGGAGGAAAAAGTGGCCAAGACACTGGCTGAAATTAACGAGAAGATAAAGAAGGGTGAGGCGGTAGTGGTGACCGCAGAAGAGATCATTGATCTAGTGGACGAAAAAGGAATCAAGAAAGCTGCCCAAGAAGTCGATGTGGTAACCAGCGCCACCTTTGGACCTATGTGCTCATCAGGCATCTATCTTAATATCGGACATTCCAAACCCAAGATCAAGCTGGGGGGAGGCAAGGCTTATCTCAATGAAGTCCCTGTTTACACAGGCTTCGCGGCAGTCGATATTTACCTCGGGGCTACGGCCCTTCCCGATGATGACCCCAGGAACAGAGTCCATCCGGGAGAGTTCAGATATGGGGGCGGGCACGTCATCGAGGATCTGGTGGCTGGAAAGGATGCGAAATTGGTGGCCACCGCCCATGGAACGGACTGCTATCCCCGGAGGAGTCTTGAGACCTGGATTAACTTGAAGGATGTCAATGAGGCGGTTCTTTTTAATCCCCGGAATGCCTATCAAAATTACAATGTGGCGGTGAATCTTTCCCACAAGGTCATCTATACCTATATGGGCATTCTTCAACCCAATCTGGGCAATGCCAACTATTGTAGTGCCGGTCAGTTATCACCCCTTCTTAACGATCCTTATTATAAAACTATTGGAGTGGGAACAAGAATTTTCCTAGGAGGTGGAGTGGGTTACGTGGTCTGGCAGGGCACTCAGCATAACCCTACTGCTCCCCGGACAGAGAAAGGCGTCCCTCGGTCTTCCGCCGGCACCATGGCCGTGCTGGGCGATTTAAAACAAATGAGCCCCGAGTGGCTGAAGGGAACTACCATGACTGGATACGGGGTAACCTTAAGCGTAGGAATCGGCGTTCCCATCCCCATCTTAAACGAGGAGATACTTTCATACACGGCTGTTAAAGACGAAGATATTTTCGCCCAGACAGTAGATTATAGTGAAGCCTATCCTCAGAGAAAATCAGGTAGTTTAGGTGAGGTAAGCTACGCCCAGCTTAAAAGGGGTAAGATCACCCTTCAGGGAAAAGAGGTTCCCACAGGTTCACTTTCCAGCTACGCTAAGGCACGGAAAATCGCCAGCCTACTTAAGGACTGGATAAAAAAAGGAGAGTTTCTCTTAGCTGAACCGGTTGAGCTTCTCCCCTCAGTAGAATCAGGCATAACCTTTAAACCCCTTAAGGAAAGGCCGATAAGGTAGCCGAAGAAAAAGTTTCCCTAAAAGATAAGGAGTCACAAGATGCTAAAGAAAAGACTGGTCTTGACTTTTCCTCAGGCCGTGGTTGAGGAACCCATCACCTATCGATTGATAAAAGATTATGATCTGGTGGTAAATATCCTCAGAGCCAGAATCAGCCGGGAAGAGGAAGGGCGACTGATAATAGAAATAAGCGGTGAAAAAGAGGCTCTCGATAAAGGATTAAACTATCTTAAAAAGATAGGAGTTGCTGTTCAGCCTCTAGCCAAGGACGTAAGATGGCTTGAAGATAGATGCACCCACTGCACTGTCTGTGTCCCCCTTTGTCCCACCGAAGCCATCGTAGTCGATCGGGAAAGGATGGAGATCTCCTTTGACAAAGACAGGTGCATCGTCTGCGGAGCATGTATTCCTGCCTGCCCTTATAAGGCAGTCGAGATTTTATTTTAAAAAAGGAGGCTATGTATGCCGGCAAAAAAAAAGATCTTTGCCCCGGTGGGAGAGACAGAAATAACCAGGGCTATTGTGGACGAGTTTAGCAAACAATTCCATGAATATGTGGAAAGTGATTGTGTCATTGTAGGTGGCGGACCGAGTGGTTTAATGCTGGGAGCCGAGGTTGCCAAAGAAGGAAAAAAGGTACTTATCGTGGAAAGAAACAATTACCTCGGAGGTGGATTCTGGCTTGGCGGATATTTAATGAACAAAGTAACGGTGAGAGGGCCTGCTCAAGAGATTTTCTCGGAGCTGGGGGTACCCTTTGATGAAGTCAGTCAGGGATTATATGTAGCAGACGGACCCCATGCCTGTTCTAAGCTCATCGCTGCTGCCTGTGATGCGGGGGTGAAGTTCGCTAATATGACAATTTTTGATGACGTAGTCCTAAGAGAGAAAAACAGAGTCACCGGGGTAGTGGTCAACTGGACTCCTGTACAGGCCCTACCTCGTCAGATTAGCTGTGTTGACCCGGTGGCTCTGGAGACCAAAATGGTAGTGGATGCCAGCGGCCACGATGCCTGTGTAGTGAAAAAATTGGAAGAAAGAGGTCTAGCGAAGACCTCAGGTTTTGGAGCTATGTGGGTGGAACAGTCCGAGGACTTAATAATCGAGCATACCGGTGAGACACATCCGGGCCTGGTGGTAGTGGGAATGGCTGTCTCTACCACCTATGGGCTTCCCCGAATGGGTCCTACCTTTGGAGCCATGCTTCTTTCCGGAAAAAAAGGAGCAGAGACTGTCTTGAGTAAGTTAGAGTAAGAAATGTCCTCCTCCAGCGTCCATCTTCCCTCCTTCATTTATCTCTATAATGGGGCAAGAACGGAGAGCCTAAATCTTGCGGAAATAGAGGGATATCTCGAAAGCTGGCTCAAGCAGATTAAAATCGAGCTAAGAGAAGATTTTTTCTTCTGCTACTTTTCTCATCTACCTCCCAAAAAGAAAGAGACTACGGTAGATGAGATAGCCAGAAAGCTTGCCTCCTTAAAGGTTCGCCAGGTAAATAGAAATAAGAGTTTTGCTGAGCCTCTTGGTGTTGAAGTTGAGTATGAAAGAAGAAAACTTCTTCACGGGAAAGTAAAATCTTTTGGAATCCTGTATGACGGTTTTGAACTCCTGGCTCTCCTTTCCCGCCTAATCCCTGCGGAGGAACTTAGCCTCGATCATTGCCACATCATTTTCACCAATCAGTTGTTTGGCACCTGGAGTGAGGATGATCGTCGCTATCACGCCCGGGTGAGTGTCTATGGTTTCCCTTCCCTCATCTCTACCACTGGAATTGTTGAGGCACCCGCCAAACCAAGAGATTTCTATCTAAAACAACAACTGGGAGCCAGCCTCCTCACTTTAAAAGAGGAGTTCAAAGGCAAGTTCATTGATTACAATGATCCCCACTTAACCGAGGTGATGAAAGGATATGTGATGCAAGCTTTATTCTTTCATATCACCGGCAATCCTTTCTGTAAGAACAAAAACTGCCGCCTCTACAATGCCCACTGGCAGGAAGACCTCATCCAGGCTCAACTTACGAGCAAAAGTGACTTCTGTCTGCCGCATGAAAAAATATTAACCCGCCTGGCCGGCAGATAAGGTCCTGCCACTTCAGTATTACCTCTTCACCATCTCCCCGTCTACCTAAAACCAGCTTTTTGCGGCCATAAATCATGTATTTTCTCACTTTCTTTTACTCCTGATTCCCCCGCTCTTTTGAGTTGTGGTGTTTGGTTTGAGGGTTCGGTGTTGGGGGGGGGTGAGTTGTGGTGTTGGTTCGGTGTTTGGGTTGGTGGTTGAGGTCTTGAGGAGAGGGCATCTAGTAGGTGGGAGCGAATCTAGTTGTCTTCAGTTATTCTGTCTTTTTGTGGTTCTGGCATCATGGAGGCGCTGGTGATAACATCAAAGTGTTTGGCTGCTTCTTTTTTAGTTGTTAATTGTTCAAATTTCTTCTTTATAAAGAGGCTGTATGGGCCAAAGGGTCTTGTTATAAGCTGAAGAACCAGTAGAAGAAACCCCAATAGGATAATGCTTAAGACAATAAGTTTTCTTTTCACTTTTGCCTCCTCGTTGGCTGATTATTGTTAAAGGGTTGAGCTTATTCTAGCTCAAGGTAGGACTGTGTCAAAAATAAGCCCTGTTTTGAGGGCTTTTTTGGTGGGTATTTTTGGTTAGGATGGTGAGAGCAGTAAAATTAAGGACCCGACTTAGCCCCGGCAGGGTCATGGTCTGCCCGGCCCAAGGAGTCTACCTTATTAGAGCTAAGGTGCGGGTCGAGGAATGTTTTGGGGATGTAGGAGATTTTGGGAAGTAAAAGGCTATGAGTTTGTTCATCTTTTCCGATGCGGCTCTAAAGCCTTTAACAATTCCGGGTCAACTTCATACCCAAGTTCGATAAGTCTATCGCAGTGTTTAATAGCCAAGCCTTACTCCT
>JAUWXE010000120.1 GCA_030616535.1 Candidatus Aerophobota bacterium | reverse complement strand
CTCCATAGCCAATATTATCTATTTTCATAGGAGGCATCTGGCCAAAGTTTTCAGCCAGAGTGCTAATGATAGCTGCTCCAGTGGGAGTAACCAGCTCCGCCTCGATATTACTGCCATAAACAGGAACCCCTTTCAATAACTCTAAAGTTGCGGGGGCCGGTACGGGCAAGGTGCCATGGCTACATTTTACGAAGCCTTTGCCGAGAGGTAACGAGGAAGAATACACTTTCTCTATCCCTAAGTATTTCATTCCAGCTACTGCTCCTACCACGTCAATAATCGTGTCTAAACCGCCCAGTTCATGAAAATGCACCTCTTGTACGCTTTTCCCATGGATCTTTGCCTCCACGCTGGCCAGTCTGATAAATACAGCTTGACTCCGCTCCTTTATCTTTTCTTCCAACTTACTCTTATCCAGAATAGATAAAATATCTTTAAGTGTCCTTTCCTTTTTTCCCTCTTTGATGCGTATCTTAATTTGGGTGGAGATAATACCCTGTTTGGCTACTTTTTCTGCCTCAATCCGATAATTAAAAAGGTCTAATTTATTTAGCTCCCTTTCTAGCTCTTTTACTGGCCAGCCCAGATCGACCAATGCTGCCAGTACCATATCTCCACTAATACCAGAAAAACAGTTAAAATAGGCGGCTCTCATTTTTCTTTCCCCATGTGGTTAATCAAACTGGCCATATATCCAGCTCCAAATCCATTATCAATATTAACTACTGCTATCCCAGGAGCACAGCTATTAAGCATGGTAAGAAGAGCAGAAACTCCTTTGAAGCTGGCTCCGTATCCCACCGAGGTGGGTACCGCTATGACTGGTTTACTCACCAGGCCTCCTACTACACTGGGTAGAGCTCCTTCCATGCCCGCGACCACCACCAGGACGTTGGCACTGAAGAGCTTGTCTTTATTGTCGAATAACCGGTGAATTCCAGCCACCCCGACATCGTAAAGACGATCTACTCTGTTGTTCATAATTTCTGCCGTGACCGCTGCCTCCTCGGCTACCGGCATATCTGCGGTTCCTCCACTTACTACCAATATGGTATGAGGGCCCGCTTTTTCTTTCCTTTCTCCCACTACGGCTATCTTTGCCTTTTCAAAATATCTAACTTCGGGTAGACTATTTTTAATAGCCCGGTAAATCTCTCTAGTTGCTCGAACAGCCATAACGGTTGATTTGTTCTCCCGCATTCGCTCTGCAATATGGGCAATCTGCCCAGGAGTCTTACCCGGGCAAAAAATTACCTCGGGATAGTCTCTTCTCAGCTCCCGATGAGTGTCAATCTTAGCAAAACCAAGATCCTGGTAAGGAAGAATTTTTAGCTTTTCTAAAGCTTCTTCTACCTTTATCTTACCCGATCTTACTTTCTCCAGTAGATGTCTGATTTGATCTACGTTCACCCTGGCTCACCTTTTTTCTAAAATCTCATTCATGCTTCCCGGGCGATAGCCTTCTAGATCAAGAGTAACGTAAGTATATCCTAACTTTTTAAGTTTATCGATAATCAGCCTTACCATGTTTTCCTGCCAGAATAAGCTCATTTCTTCCCGGGCTACCTCGATTCTAGCTATCCCATCATGATCTCTTATCCTTAGCTGTCTTATTCCCAGGCCTCTTAAAAATCTTTCCCCCTCATTGACCCTTTTTAGTTTTTCTTTAGTTATTTTAGTTCCGTAGGGGATTCGTGAAGCTAGACATGCTAAAGCAGGTTTATCCCAGGTAGCTAGATTCATTTTATGGGATAGGCTACGAATTTCCTCTTTGGATAACCGGGCTTCCTTTAAAGGGCTTTTTATACCCAGTTCCCGCCCAGCCTGCATCCCTGGACGAAAATCAGCCAGGTCATCATAATTGGAGGCATCCGCTACATAATTCAAATCTTGTTCTTTGGCTATCTTATTTAATCTGGAAAATAATTCCCTTTTGCAAAAATAGCATCTTTGAGGAGAGTTTTTGACAAAATCCTGCTTCGATAGCTCCTCTGTCTGGATGACGAGGTGCTTAACTCCTAATTTTCGAGCTATCTTCTTGGCTGCCTCCAGTTCAGAAGCCGGATAAGTCTCTGAGCTCGCTGTGGCTGCCACTACCTTGTCTTCAAGCACATCATGAGCAACCTTAAGCAGGAAAGTACTATCCACTCCCCCGGAGAAAGCGATGAGAACGCTTCCCATATTAGACAAGATTCTTTTGAGGCTGGCTAGTTTTTCCTCCATAAAGGCCCCTTTTTTTCTCTCAAGAAGTACCTCAGGACAATTCCCCTCCGTCGCTGTACTTGGTGAATCGTATTTCGTGAATCGTATCTTGGTTTCTTTTTTTGGCCATTCACTATTCACAATTTTTGCTGATATAAGGCTCCTTCGAGGAATGTCCTTCGGTACACATATAAATTCCCATACTTCAGAATGAGATAATTCTAGCCTATTGCTTGATCTTGTCAAACACTTCTTCTTTTTCCAATTTCCAGGCCGGACTTTCCAAAATTTCATTTTTCACGCATGATAATAAAAAGTAAAGCAATACAATCTTTTTCTTTCACCGTTAGAGACTCTGTATTGATCAAGTTGTTTAATCTTATATTTTGCCTGGGAGTGAGGATGATTATTTATGCGGGGGATGGTAGAAAATGAGTCTGCCCTCCTGGATCAAGAAAAGAGCCCCTAAGGAAGAGATTCTTCAGGAGATGGAGCGTCTTCTTCGCAGTCTTTCCCTTCACACTGTCTGCGAAGAAGCAAGGTGCCCTAATATAGGGGAATG
>JAUWXE010000052.1 GCA_030616535.1 Candidatus Aerophobota bacterium | reverse complement strand
TGAATACTTACATCAAAGGAGTATAATGGATGGCTGCAATTAAGCCCTTCCGAGGCATTATTTATAACCAAGAAAAGATAGAAGATTTAGCTAAAGTGATGACTCCTCCTTACGATGTAATTTCTCCTCTTGAGCAAAAATTGTACTATCAATCGCACCCCTACAATGTCATCCGGCTAATACTGGGGCTCGATTTTCCCCAGGACAATGAGAAAGAAAATAAATATACCCGAGCTCACCAATTTTTTAGAGAATGGCTATCAAATGGAATATTAAAAAAGGAAAAAGATCCGGCAATTTATGTTTATGAAAAAGAGTATTCCCTCAAGGAAAGAGGCGGAAGAAGGAAAGGCTTTCTTGCCTTGATGAAGCTGGAAAAATTTGGCAGTGGGGTAATTTTCCCTCATGAACAGACCTTTCCTAAACCGGGAACGGATCGCTTGAGATTGCTGGAGTCCTGCCGGGCTAATTTTAATCCTATATTCTGCCTCTATTCGGACTCTCTCCACTTGATAGATCAATACCTGGAGGAAAAAGAGGCCATACTTGAACTAAAAGATTTTGAGGGAGTAAAGCATGCAGTGGGCAGAATAAGCAATAAAGACACCATCAGAATGATATGCAGAGGAATGGAAGACAAAAAGATTTTTCTGGCCGATGGTCACCATCTCTATCTTACCGCTCTTAAGTTTCGAGATGCCGAGCAGAAAAGATCCCTCTCTAGCGAAAGGAGTGAGGATTTTCTCTTAATCTATTTTTTAAATATGGAAACTGATGCCGTCACTATCCTTCCTGTACATAGAGTAATAGGTGGTCTTACCCCGGAGCAGGTGTCTAAATTAAGATCCAAGATACCCGATTTCTTCCAAATAGAGGTACTTAATTTTAATTCAAATACTGAAGCTGTACAAAGAAAAGAAATGTTGGAAAGAATAGATAATACCCAGGATAGCGCTACTTTTGGCATGTATTGTGGGGAGAATAAATACTACCTTTTAAAACTAAAAGATAAGAGGAGATTTCCTGCGGAAAAGATAAATACTGCCGTTTTAGATGCGGTGTTGAGGAAAATATTAAAGAAAAACCAATTAGAAAAAGGAAGAGAAATCGACTTTATCAAGGATGAAACTGAAGCAGTCGAGCTCATCAGAGCCGGAAAATACCAGATAGCCTTCTTTCTTAAGTCTCTGTCCCTGAAGGAAGTAAGGGAGACATCCCTGGCGGGAAAGATTCTTCCTCCCAAAAGTACCTACTTCTATCCTAAACCCTTGAGCGGACTGGTGATGCGAGATTTGGAAGACAGGATCTACAGCCCATGAGCTCCTATCGAGACTGGATATTGTTAAGTAAACTTTCCCATCTTGGCCCCCAAACATGTCGGCAACTGGTAGAGCATTTTGGGGGTCCGGAGAAGGTTCTTTCTGCCTCACCCCAAGCTCTATCCCGTATACCCGGTCTCAAGGGAAAAGTGGTTGCTTCTATAACCCACCAGATAGACAAAATAGAGATTGATAAGGACCTAAAGCAAATAGAGGAACTTGGCATAGAGGTGATTAGCTTTAAAGACCCCCGCTATCCCGTAAATCTCAAGACTATCTTTGACCCTCCCTTTCTTCTTTACGTCAGAGGCACACTAGAAAAGCAAGACGCCGATGCTCTGGCCATAGTGGGAACCAGAAGAGCCACTGTGTATGGAAAACTTACTACTCGAAGATTGGCTCGAGACCTGGCTAGAGAAGGAGTTAGTATTGTCAGCGGGATGGCCAGAGGTGTTGATACCGAGGCTCATCGGGGAGCTCTAGAGGCAGGGGGAAGGACCATGGCTGTCTTAGGGTGTGGAGTAGATATAGTCTATCCTCCTGAGAATCGGGGCTTGATGGAAGAAATTATCAAAAAAGGAGCAGTGATCTCGGAATTTTCTCTGGGGGAGGAGCCTGAGGCCCCGCACTTTCCTCAACGAAATCGCATAATCAGCGGACTCAGCAAAGGAGTTCTGGTAGTGGAGGCCCCCTTAAAAAGCGGCGCTTTAATTACGGCCAATTTTGCCCTGGATCAGGGTCGAGATGTCTTTGCTGTCCCCGGAAGTATCAACAACCCCAACAGCCACGGAACTAACGGGCTAATCAAAGAGGGCGCCAAATTGGTGGAGTCGGTGGAGGATGTGCTGGAGGAACTGAATTTTTCAGAGCTTGCCCAGCTTAAAAAAGAAAGGATTGAAACTGAGAACCTTTCATTATCTCCTGAGGAGAAGAAGATCTTTAATCTCTTGAAAGAGGAACCTTCCCACATTGACCTGTTGGTGAAACTCAGTAGATTTCCCGCTTCTAAGGTGGGTGAGCTTTTAATGAGACTCCAGATAAAAGGAATGGTAAGAGAACTACCCGGCAAGTTATTCTGCAAAAGATAACGGGAGGAAAGAGCTATATAACGATAGTCTGAAAGGAGGAGAAATTGGCAAAAAAAGGGATAGTAATTGTACTTGCAGGCATCATGCTAATGTTGGTGAGCTTATCAGGGCACGCACAGCAAGAAGGCACTTTTGGGCTGGGGTTCATTATAGACGATCCCACCGGGATAAGCATGAAATTCTGGACTAAGGAAACTAATGCCCTGGAGATTGCCCTTGGCTGGAAAAAGAAGGAAACAGAACTGCACGCCGATTATCTCTGGCATAATTTTGACCTTTTACCGGTGAAAAATGGTCGATTGCCAGTTTTCTATGGACTAGGCATAGAAGCTAAATTAAAAGAAGACGAAGACAATGAGATTGGGATAAGAACCATTGCCGGCCTGGAATACCTTTTCGATGCGGTACCCTTTGATTTCTTTTTGGAAGTCGCTCCCGTGCTTCAGTTAACTCCGGAATCAAAAGTTAAAGGAGAAGCCGCCCTAGGTTTTCGTTTCTTTTTCAAGTAAGGAAGCAAATGCTAGTGCAACCAGGAGATATTGCGCTCAATCATACCCTTAAGTGAAATTCCTTCTTTCCACCATAAATTCTGTTCTCTGAAAATTTCAATTGTTCCCATCATATAACCAAGTTAATTTTACTTTTATTTTTAAAACAACTTAGTTATTTTTGTGATTATACAGAAAACTCTGATTAAAGCCAAGTCCTTGACAAAATTTTTTTCTGTCCTATGTTACTCTTGAGCAAACTAACCACAAATCACCCATGGGAAAAGCGGGACTTGAGATGCCTAAAAATTTGGTCATTGTAGAATCGCCGGCCAAGGCTAAAACCATAAATAAGTTCCTGGGTAAGGATTTTCGGGTGGAGTCCTGCTATGGACATATAAAAGACCTGCCCAGGAAAAATTTGGGGATAGATATAGAAAATGGGTTTAAACCGACCTACCGCATAATCCCGGGAAAAGGGAAAGTAGTAAAGAAATTAAAGGATTTAAGCAGCCAGATGGAAAAAATCTATCTGGCTACGGATTTAGATAGAGAGGGAGAGGCGATTTCCTGGCATCTTTCCCAGGAGCTAGCTCATCCGGACAAGGCAAGAATAATTTTCAATCAGGTCACCAGGAAAGCTATCCGCGAGGCCATTGAAAACCCAGGCCAGATCGACCTTAACAAAGTGGAGGCTCAGCAGGGAAGAAGATTATTAGATAGATTAGTGGGATATAAGATATCGCCTCTACTCTGGGAGAAGGTAAAGAGAGGACTCTCTGCCGGAAGGGTCCAGTCGGTAGCAGTTCGGCTTATCTGCGAGCGGGAAAAAGAGATAGAAAAGTTCGTTTCCGAAGAGTATTGGATAGTAAAGGCCAGATTTGGATTATCTTATAAAAAGGCTTGCCTCGAGGCAAAGCTCTCCCTAATCGATAGCCAAAAGGTAAGGATACGTAGCGAAGCTGAGGTAAAGGAAATTGCGGAAAAGATAAAGGACGAGAGCTACCAGATTGTAACGATAAGAAAAGAGGAGAAGAAAAAATCTCCTCAACCTCCCTTTACCACCAGCACCTTACAGCAGACAGCCGCTTATCATCTGAGATTTTCGGCAGCCCGCACCATGAAACTAGCCCAGGATCTTTACGAGGGCCAGGAGATTGGACCTGAGGGAAGAGTGGGTCTCATTACCTATATGCGAACAGATTCTGTCCGGGTGGCTAAAGAAGCGCAAAAGGAGGCGCGAGAGTATATAAAGAAAAAGCTAGGAGAGGAATTTCTACCCTCAAAAATCCCTTATTACAGGAACAAAAAATCGAGTCAGGATGCTCACGAGGCTATACGACCCACCAGGATCAAGCGCGACCCAGACAAAGTCAAAAAGCACTTATCAGATCCCCATTATAAACTCTACGAACTCATCTGGAGAAGATTTATCGCCTCTCAAATGGAAAAGGCGGTTATAGACACAGTTGAAGTGGAGATTCAGGGAGGAGTATATCTTTTTAAAGCCGAAGGTAGAAAAATTAAATTTCCCGGCTATCTTCTAATTTATAAAGAGAAAGGCGAAAAAGAACAGAGTCTACCAGCGGTCAAAGAAAATGAGAAATTAAAGTTAGAAGAGCTTACCTCAAAACAGCAATTTACCAAAGCACCTCCCCGATACACTGAGGCTAGCCTGGTTAAAACCCTGGAAGAAAAGGGAATCGGAAGACCGAGTACTTATGCGCCCATTATCTTCACCATTAAGAGAAGAGGTTATGTGAAATCTGCTAAAGGTTGGTTTATTCCTACACGCCTGGCCAGAGTGGTGAATGATCTTCTGGTGGACAGTTTCTCTTCTATTCTCGACCCTCATTTCACTGCCCGGATGGAGGAAGGTTTAGATGCAGTGGAACAGGGAGAAAGATCCTGGACAGTTTTAGTGGGCGATTTTTACGATCATTTTAAAAAAGATCTAGATGTGGCTGAACAAAGGATGAGAGATATTAAAAAAGGGGGATGGAAAACCTCATCCCTTAAATGTGAGAAATGTGGAGGGGAAATGGTTCTTAAATTCGGCCGCTACGGAGAATTTCTTGCTTGTTCTAATTATCCTCGCTGTAAGAACACCAGGGAAGTAGCTCAAAAGACAGGAGTTAGGTGTCCTTCCCCGGGCTGCGGGGGAGAGATCATAGAGAGATCGTCCAAAAAGGGTAGTATTTTCTATGGCTGTTCGAGATTTCCCCAATGCCGGTTTGTCACCAGAGCCGAACCGGTGGCAGAAAATTGTCGCCATTGCGGGAATCCTTATTTGGTAAAGGTTAAGAATGGTTTAAAGTGTCCAGAGTGTGGAAAAAGAATGGAAGAGTTTTTGGTTGAGGAGCTCAAACTGGGCAGAGTTCCTTTTAAAATAATGAAAAGAAGATGGAGCTAAAAAATAGATTGGCTGGATAGATTTCATCGTTACCTGGAAGAGGAAAAAAATCTTTCTCTGTCGACGGTTAAAAGCTATACCAGTGATATAAAGGATTTTTTTAAATTTCTTCTTTCTCAGAAGAAAGATTTGAGAGAAGTAGGCTATCCCACGGTACGAGGGTATCTGGGGTCTCTTCAGAAAAAAGAAAGAAGAAAATCTACTCTGGCCCGCAGAGTAGCTTCTTTACGAAGCTTCTTTTATTTTCTCTATTTAAAGGGACATCTTGAGTCTTTCCCTCTCTCGGGGATGCGAGGCCCAAAACGGGGAAGAAAAATCCCAGTGTATCTGGAGGAGGAAGAAGTGCAAAGACTTCTCAATGCAGCAGAAGGAGAAGATTTTATTCACCTGCGGGATAGGGCGATTCTGGAGCTTTTATACGCCACCGGAATGAGAGCGGCTGAGTTAGTAAATCTTGAGGTTGAGAATATTGACTTTGGGTCAGAGACAGTGAAAGTTCTGGGTAAAGGCTCTAAAGAAAGGATTATACCGGTGGGAAGTTACGCCGTTAAAGCACTAACGACATATTTACCAATGAGAAAAGATAAAGTAAAGTCCGGAGTAAATGCCATTTTCGTCAATAGATTCGGAGGGAGACTCTCCGACAGGTCTTTACGAAAAAAAATGAATAAATACCTGGAATTAGCCAACATCCAAAAGGCAGCTGGTCCACACATACTGCGCCACTCCTTTGCTACTCATCTTTTGAACCGGGGGGCGGATATACGCAGTATCCAGGAACTTTTAGGTCACGAACGGCTCTCCACCACTCAGATCTATACCCATTTAAACACCAGAAGACTCAAGGAGATTTATCAAACCACTCATCCCAGAGCATAAAAGGAGGTTAGATGATTCGTTCGACTACTATCTTGGCAGTGAGAGATAAGGACAAAGTGGCTATTGCCGGTGATGGGCAGGTAACTTTTGAGAACATAGTTATGAAACACAAGGCTCAGAAGATAAGGAGACTTTATAAAGGACGCATTTTAGCCGGCTTTGCTGGAGCTATTGCTGATGCTCTTACCCTCTTTGAGAGGTTCGAAAAGAAGATTGAACAATACCAGGGGAATCTTGCCCGTGCTTCGTTAGAGCTGGCAAAAGACTGGCGGCAAGATAAGATATTGCGCAGACTCGAGGCTTTAATGATTGTGACTGACAAGGAAAAGTCTTTTATTATCTCAGGTAACGGAGATGTAATCGAACCTGATGACAGAGTAGTAGCCATCGGCTCAGGAGCCGGCTTTGCCCAGGCAGCAGCTCAAGCTTTGGCTGACCACACCGATTACCCCCCCAGAAAAATCGTGGAGACAGCCATGGCTATAGCCGCCTCTATCTGTATTTATACTAATAATCAGATTAGTGTTGAGGAGTTAAAATAAAAAGAGGATCAAAAAGTCTTTTTTAGCGATTAACACTACTTAAAACCTTGAGGAGATGAAAATGAGGGAAAAATGGCTTACTCCTCCTATGATAGTGAAGGAATTGGACAAATATATTATAGGGCAGGATGATGCTAAGCGTGCGGTGGCAATTGCTCTGCGGAATAGATGGCGACGACAAAAGCTCCCTCCTAAGCTTAGAGACGAAATAGCTCCCAAGAATATCATCATGATAGGCCCGACAGGCATAGGAAAGACAGAGATTGCCAGAAGGTTAGCTCAACTGGCCCAGGCTCCTCTCATAAAGGTGGAGGCAAGCAAATACACCGAAGTAGGTTATGTGGGAAGGGATGTAGAGTCCATGGTGAGGGACCTTACCAATGTAGCAGTACACACAGTGCAAATGGAGATGATGAAAAAAGTAAGGGAGAAGGCGAAGAAATTGACCGAAGAAAGACTTCTGGATATCCTTCTTCCTCTTCCCAAAAGTACCTCAATTTCCCACAAAGAAGGAGAGCTTGAGGAGGATGAGCGAATTAAAAAAGCAAAGAACACCAGAAAAAGGTTAAGAGAGAAACTGAAAAATAAAGAACTGGAAGATAGATTGATTGAGATCAAGGCAACCGATAAGTTCACTCCCATGATAGAGATATTCAGTAGTGCCGGAGTAGAACAGATGGGGATGAACTTTCAAGATCTGCTGGGTGATATGTTACCAAAACGTCCTCGAGACCGAAAGGCCCCCATAAAGGAAGCTCGCCAGATT
>JAUWXE010000028.1 GCA_030616535.1 Candidatus Aerophobota bacterium | reverse complement strand
TCATCAACACCGAAGACTCCGAAGTCAGCAAAGAAAGTGACAATCCCCTGAGTGGAGAGAGCACCCGCCACCGTAGCGGTATTATGCTCCTGAATCCCAGCTTGAAAGAAATGGTCTGGATGATCTTTGGCAAATTTTTGGGTTTTGACTGAGCCTACCAGATCACAGTCCAGCACAGCTAAGGGACTTCTACCAGGCCGATTGGAATTGAGCTGGCCCAAATCTTTAAGGGCCTGACCAAATGCACTGCGGTTGTCAGTTATTTCGTCTGGTCCATAGCTACGGGGCTGGCCGCTATCTATCTTGATTTTCTCCGGTGGCCGTTTTTTCTTCGGTTTCCCTTCCAGAATTTTATTTCTCAGGTGAAGATATCTCTTTATATCGTTCTCCAGGCCAAGTTCTGAAAGAGCAACAGCACACTCATCAGAGGTTAGAGGCATACCATGAAATTCAAATTTGTTTTCCATAAAGGAGACACCTTTTCCCATAAGGGTATTGGCCATGATGACTGTCGGAGATTGGCTATTTTTTACCCCCGTTCGGATGGCTTGATAAATTTGCTGATAATCGTGTCCATCCGCTTCGAGAATTTCCCATCCGTCAGCAAGGTAGTTTTCTTTAATATTCTGAGGCATGATCTCATTAAGAGGGCCGCTCAGTTGGAGTCGGTTGTAGTCGATGATTACCGTAAGATTGTTTAAGCTATATTTTTTGGCAAAGCGTCTTGCTTCTCCCACCTGACCTTTTGCCTGCTCACCATCACTCATAACTACGAAAACCTGATAGTTTCGCTGATGCAGTTTAGATGCCAAAGCAAAGCCACAGCCAGCAGAAAGACCCTGACCCAGATGACCACTACTCCATTCCACACCGGGAATTTCTCGCTCCACATGCCCCTCGAAGATAGTTCCAGCTTTGCGGAATCTGGTGATGACACTGTCCACTTCAAAAAAACCCACCCGGGCCAAAGCAGCGTAAACTCCGGGAGAAGTGTGTCCGTGACTGATCACGATGCGGTCACGCTCAGCCCGGTAAGGATCAGCAGGATCCACATTGGCGCAGGAGTACAAAACCAGATATACGTCAATGCTGGACATCGATCCTCCAGGATGACCTGATTTAGCCAGAGTGGTCATCTTCAGGATGTCCCCTCGGGCAAGCCTTGCCAGCTCTTTGAGTTTAGCTATTTTCTCCTCACTCAGTTTTTCACTATCAAATTCCCATGACATTCTTTTCAGCCTTTCAAGGGGCTTCTAGCCCTTTTCTATGAATAAATTAATCTAGTCTTCTTCTACCTCGATGGCCTCGGATGGACATTCATCGGCTGCTTCTCTTATTTCATCCTCAAAGGCATTAAAATCGGCATCTTCCTTTACCACGGCGACATCGTTAACCTCGAACACCTCAGGACAGGTCTCTTCGCAGAGTCCGCAGGCAGTGCACGCTTCTTCATCAATCCGGACCTGTATAATCATGGGGCCTCTCCTTTTTGCTCTTTACAGTAGTAAAACTACCTTAAATGTCAAATGCTTGACTCTAAGTTCTGCCACTGCCAATCCATAGGATGAGAGATCCTATTCCTAATATCCAGCAATAGTAGGCAAAGAAAGAGAGCTTACCCTTGACCACAGTCTTTCGCAGAAAAACCAGAGAAAGATATCCGACAGTGAAAGCAGATAAGACTCCTACTATCCAGGGAAATGGCTGAGAGGGTAAATTCTTTTCTGTTAAGACATCTTTTAAGGAGAGAGTTAAGGCGCCCAGAATAGCAGGAATGGAAAGAAGGAAGGAATAGCGAAAGGAAGACTCCTTATTGATTCCCCTTAAGAGCCCGGCAGATATGGTAGTCCCTGAGCGCGATATACCCGGCACTATAGCTATTCCTTGCATTACTCCTATGAGGAAAGCATCCATTAGGCCCATCTCTTTTATCCCTCTGCCGGTTCTCTTTGTTTTTCCCCCCACACGGAGAATAATTCCCGTGATGATGAGCATAGCTGAGGTAAGGCCCACCCTGGTACACAATAAATCTGCCCAAACCCGTAGAATTAGTCCCAGAATCACAGTAGGTATGGTGCCCACCATGATAAGATAGAAGATCTTGCGTCCTAGTATTTGCTCAGAATGGTTTAGTTTTAATTTCATGAGCGAGCCTATTATGCTGCCTAGATCGCCTCGAAAATAAATTAGGACCACTATCAGAGTCGCCGCATGCAAAACTATGTCAAACAACACCAGGGGCTGCCTTAGTCCTAAATAGTGCTGCATAATAACTAAGTGGCCAGAGCTGCTCACCGGAAGGAATTCGGTAACCCCTTGCAACAAACCAAGAATTAGGGCCTGAAACGTGGACATGGAGCGAAAGCAGGAGATATTCCCGCTTACCTTACCTTTCTTTCTTTACATATTCCTCTTTGTGAGTTCTTAATAAATTTACAGAGGTGTCGGACTTGAGGACTTGATTCTAACTCATTGGAAATCTTTTCCATAGCCTGGCTGGTATTTAAACCTGATCTGAACAATATCTGGTAGGCTTTTTTTAAGACTTTTCTTGTCTTAAGGGGAAAGTTGGCCCGACGCAGCCCTACGGTGTTTAATCCCCAAAGGGTGGTAGGATGACCATCTGCCTTGGTGTAGGGAGGTACGTCCTTGACCACCTTGGAGCATCCTCCTACAATAGAATAGGCACCGATCCTTACGTACTGGTGCACTGCACTTAAGCCTCCAATTATGGCTTTTTTCTCTACTGTTACATATCCGGCCAGGGTGCCTACATTGGCAATTACTACTCCGTCCTCAATGACGCAATTATGAGCTATATGAGAATAAACCATGAGGAAATTTTCATTTCCTATGCGAGTAGTGCTTCCTTCTTTGGTACCCCTATGAATAGTGGTATATTCTCGGATAAGATTTCTGTCTCCTATTTCTACGAAACTCTTTCCATTTTCAAAGTTTATGTCCTGGGGCAAAGTTCCAATAATTACTCCCTTGCAAATAGTGCATTCCTTACCGATGTGAACCCAGCCATCCAGTTGAACATGGGGACCAATTTTAGTTCCTCTACCAATAGTCACGTTTTCTCCGATTATAGAATAAGGACCTACTTCTACCTCCTCATCTAGATTTGCCTTTGGATTTACTATGGCCGTAGGATGCACAAAGATACCCATTTTTTTCCCCTTTCTTATACTAGGATTCCTACTTTGTGAAAGATGTGATCCACCCAGCGAAGGTAATACTTAGGATCAAAGAAAGACTCTAGTTCCTCCTTTTTAAAATATTTGCCTATCTCTTTATCTTGCTCGATCAGTTGTTGAAAGTCCTTATCTTCCTGCCAGGACTTCAAGGAAACTCTTTGCACGAGCCCGTAAGCTTTTTCCCGGGAAAGCCCCTTTTTCACCAATTCCAGCATTATTCTTTGAGAATAAAACAGTCCTTTCGATTTAGCCATATTTTTTTTCATATGTTCAGGATAAATAAAAAGGTTATTTAGAACCTCAATAGATTTTGTTAGCATATAATCTACCAGAATGGTGGAATCGGGAATTATCACCCTCTCGGAAGAAGAATGGGAAATGTCTCGTTCTCCCCAGAGACTAATATTCTCTAGCGCAGTCTGTAGGTTGCTTCTTACCAGGCGAGCCAGACCACAGATTCGCTCACATACTATGGGATTACGTTTGTGAGGCATAGCGGAAGACCCTTTTTGTTTCTTACTGAATCCCTCTTCGGCTTCTCTTACCTCAGTTCGATGCAGACCTCTAATTTCCAGGGCAAATTTACCCAAAGATGAGGCAATGATGGCTAGAGCTGAAAGATATTGTGCATGACGGTCTCGCTGAATTATCTGGCTGGAGATCGAGCAGGGGGTAAGATCTAACCTGCGGCAAACATATTCCTCCACTCGAGGATCAAGATGGGCATAAGTTCCCACTGCTCCTGAAATTTTACCACAGGAGATAATCTCTTTAGCCCGGCGCATTAGCTCTAAATTTCTTTTGGTCTCCTCGTACCAGAGAGCGAACTTCAAACCTAGACTGATGGGTTCTGCATGAACTCCATGGGTTCTTCCCATCATTAAAGTCTCTTTGTACTCTCGGGCCTTTCTTTCTAAAACCTTGGTTAGTTTCTCTAAATCCTGGATGATTATCTCGCCTGCCATTTTCATCTGAAGTGCAAGAGCTGTATCCACCACATCGGAGGAGGTAAGTCCAAAATGAATATAGCGGGCCTCAGAACCGAGGTGTTCGGCTACACTGGTAAGGAAAGCTATGAGGTCATGCTTGACCTTTTCTTCGATTTTCTTTATTCGGTTGATATCGAAAGCGGCATCTTTTTCTATCTTTTTGACTGCCTCTGGGGGGATTTTCCCCAGCTCAGCCCAGGCCTGGCAGACAAGAATCTCTATTTTGAGCCAGAGCCCAAATTTTTCCTCTTCTTTCCAGATTTTTCCCATTCGGGGAAGAGTATAGCGGGAAATCATTTTTTTCTTATTTTAGATATAGTTTTTAGAGGCAGTCCCCAGATATGGATGAATCCTGGAGCCGCCTTTTGATTGAAAATGCTTTCCTTACCGTATGTAGCAAGATCTCTATCATATAAGGAATAAGGAGATCTTCTTCCCACCACTTCACAACTGCCTTTGTAAAGCTTTAATTTAACCTGGCCAGACATCACTTTTTGAGTTTGGCAGACGAACCCCTCCAGAGCTTTGCGTAAGGGGGAGTACCAGAGTCCATTGTAGACGAGTTCAGAATACTTCTGGGCAATGGTCTCCTTAAAATGAATAGTTTCCCGGTCCAGGGTTAACTTCTCAAGCTCCCTGTAGGCACAGTGAAGAATCACAGCAGCAGGGGCCTCATAAATCTCCCTTGATTTTATCCCCACCACTCTATTTTCTACCATATCAATTCGCCCGATACCATTTACTCCCCCTATTTTGTTCAATTCCTCTATTAGATTGACCAATGGATAGATTTTGCCGTTTAACTTTGAGGGAACCCCTTCCTTAAGCTCAATCTCTAAATAAGTGGGTTTATCCGGTGCTTTTTGAGGAGGACAGGTTATCTGATAGGCTTGTGCAGGGGGCTCCTGCCAGGCATCCTCCAAAATTCCACATTCAATACTTACTCCCCATAAGTTTCTGTCAATAGAATAAGGGGATTCCTCGCTCACCTTGACGGGAATGTTGTGCTGTTGAGCATATCGTATTTCTTCTTCCCTTGAGCTTAATTCCCATTCTCGTAGGGGGGCCAGGATGATAATTTCAGGATTTAATGCTCGCGCCGTTACTTCAAATCTTACCTGGTCGTTTCCTTTTCCTGAGCATCCGTGGGCAATAGCCTCGGCTCTTTCTTTCTCAGCCAGTTCCACCAGTCCTTTAGTAATGAGGGGACGCCCCAGGGCTGTGGCCAGAGGATACCTTCCCTCATAAAGTGCTCCTGCCTGCAGAGCTGGAAGAACATACTTCTCACAGAATTCTTCCCTGAGATCCTCTACATAAGCTTTGGCAGCCCCTGTTCTCTCAGCCTTTTCCTTTATAAAGTCAAGTAATTGGCCCTGTCCCAGGTTAGCGGTATAAGTGATGACCTCAGCCCCATATTTTTCCTTAAGCCAGTAAAGGATTACTGAGGTATCCAATCCTCCGGAATAGGCTAAAACAATTTTTTTAATCTTTCTCATAGTTATATTCCTTTGTAATTATTCGGCCACAGATTCACACAGATTATTGAATTTTGGCAGAAAACCAGAATTCAAAAGATTTGCATATGATAATAAAAGAAAAATATCAGCGTCCATCTGCGGCTAAATAGTTACGTTCTTTTTTTAATCTATTAACGAGAAGATGAGCCCTACGGAGAGGCTCGGGTAGTCTCGATACTCTGGCGCATTCCAGAACTATTTTAATAGAGGTATCCAGATTTGTCTTGTGTCCTGGAGAAACGAAGACGGGTCTGATTTTGTCTTTTGTCCTCACCACTGCTCCTAGCACTTTTTCCTCATCCTTTAATAACTCAAAGCTTCCCTTTTTGACCTGAGGGGGTGAGTAATGCCCGATTAATTTAGATTTAGCACAACCAATGGTGGCCTTATCCAGGAATAACCCCAAATGCGTTGCCATCCCCATCCTCCTTGGATGAGCGATTCCCTGACCATCAAAGAGAATAAGATCTACCTTACTCTTTATCTTTTTGAATGCTCCCAGTAGGGGGGGTCCCTCCCGGAAGGCAAGTAGTCCAGGAAGGTAGGGAAATTTTATAGGGGAGTAAGAAAATGTTTTCTCAACCACTTCTAACCCGGGAAAATCCATGATAACTACTCCCCCGATGGCCATATCCTTTAAATAGCCAACATCTGCTCCCGCAATCCTTTCTATTTCATCAAAGCCGTTATTTAGGCTCATTTTATTTCTTAGTCTTAATTGAATCTGAAGAGCCTCCTCAGGACTCACTTCCCACGAATGAAGATCAGCCCACTTCAACCTGTTCCTCAATAATTCCATGGCATGAAAGTTGCACATCGAGAACAGCGCAACCCATGGTTAACTCAATAGCTCCACCAGTATGGCTTTTTGTAAATGCAGGCGATTTTCCGCCTGCTCAAAGACGATGCTTTGACTACCATCCATAACCTCAGAGGTAATCTCCTCGCCTCTGTGTGCGGGAAGACAATGCATTACCAGAACATCTTTCTTAGCCCTCTTCAGGAGTTTCTCATTGATCTGATAGGGCTGGAAGATCTTTTTGCGCACCTTTTTTTCTGATTCTTTGCCCATGCTTGTCCAGACATCGGTGTACACGATATCCGCCTCTTCCACCGCCTTTAAAGGATCTCTCTGGACCACTATCTTCCCGTTACTAATTTTTTTGGCTCTCTCCATTATCTCGGGATTTGCATCATATCCCTCGGGATTAGAGACAACCATGTTAACTCTTAATTGGGCTGCCCCCAGAAGAAGAGAATTACAGACATTGTTCCCATCCCCCACGTAGACAAATTTTATGGTTTCCAAGTCAATTTTTCTCTTCCAGAGAGTATAATAATCGGATAGAGCTTGACAGGGATGGAGAAGATCGGTAAGGCCATTGATCACAGGGATACTGGTGGACTCAGCCATTTTTACTACTTCTTTCTGATCAAATGTTCTTATCATAATGGCATCTATATATCTGGAAAAGATTTTGCCTGTATCCTCGATGGTTTCTCCTCTTCCTAGCTGAAGGTCTTGAGAGGAAAGGAATATAGCGCATCCACCCAGTTGATACATACCTACTTCAAAGGAGAGACGGGTGCGGGTAGAAGGTTTACGGAAGAGCATTCCCAGGGTTTTATCCCGCAGGGGGTGATAAAACCTTCCCCGTTTTAATAGATTTTTCAGGTAATCTGAGAGTTCAAAAAGATGGAGGATCTCATCTTTACTTAAATCCGCAATGGAGAGAAGATCTTTCTTCATCAATGCTCCCTATATAATTATACGTCGAGAATATCTCGGGACTCTTCCCCTCCGTCACTGTATATCAGCTCAGAGTTTCTCAAGAGAACCTATCCCTTCTTTTAATAGTCTGTTAACTACTTGAGGGCTGGCTTTCCCCTTAGTTTTTTTCATTATCTGTCCTATTAGAAAGCTCAGGGCTTCTTTTTTACCTTTTTTAAAGTCATTCACCGCCCCCTGGTTTTCTTTTACTACCTCTTCCACTATATTTGTCAATTTGAGCTCGTCGGTGATCTGCACAAGTTTTTTCTCCTCGATTATCTTTTCTGGAGCCTTTCCTGTTTTGAACATCTCTTCGAAAACAAGTTTAGCCAATTTTCCACTTAAGGTTCCCTCTTTCATCTGTGCCAGCAGGCTACCTATCTGTTCAGGGCTCACTTTGACCTGTGGTATGGAAAGATTGGCTTTCTTGACCAGCCTCAGAAACTCCCCCATTATCCAGTTACTCACCCCTTTAGGATGGGGAAACCCCACCACACATTTTTCAAAATAGTCAGCCAGATCTTTGGCATCGGTAAGAATCCCCGCATCATAAGGAGGAAGGCCGTAATCTTTTATGAACCTTTGGTATCGCCTAAGGGGAAGTTCAGGAAGCTCTGCCTTTAAATTCTCCTTCCATTCCTCATTCACCTCGACAGGCAGAAGATCAGGTTCAGGGAAATATCGGTAATCGTGTGCTTCTTCCTTGCTTCTCATGCCTCTAGTTCTCTTTTTCTTAGGATTCCATAGACGGGTCTCCTGGATAACCTTTTCTCCTCTATCCAGAAGACTTGACTGCCTTTTTACTTCTGATTCAAGCCCATCTCTTAAATCTTTGAAAGAATTCATGTTTTTAAGTTCTATCTTGGTTCCCAACTTTTCTCGCGCCGGAGTAATTGAGATATTAGCATCGCAGCGCAAAGATCCCTCTTCCATGTTACAATCGCTGACCTTTAAGTAGCGCAGGATCCTTTTGAGGTTAACTAAATATTGATAGGCTTCTTCGGGGGAACGAAGCTCGGGCTGGCTCACAATCTCCATTAAGGGAATCCCGGCTCGGTTATAGTCAACAAAACTCGCCTTCCTATCTTCGAGGTTTTGGGTATCTTCCCCGTGAATGAGCTTGCCGGCGTCTTCTTCCAGGTGAACTCTCTCAATCTCAACTCTTCTTGGCTTGCTGTTTACCTTAAACTCCAGATACCCATCCCTGGCCAGGGGTTCATCATATTGGGAGATCTGATAATTCTTGGGTAGATCTGGATAATAGTAATTCTTCCTGACGAATCTACAGAAGCGGCTGATTTTACAGTTTAAGGCTAAAGCTGTGGAAAGGACATATTCTACAGACTTTTTGTTAATGACGGGAAGTACTCCCGGTAGACCCAGGCATATGGAGCAGGTCTGGCTATTAGGTGGTGCTCCGAATTTGGTGCTACACCCACAGAAAAGCTTGCTCTCAGTTGAAAGCTCCACATGAACTTCTAATCCGATGTTGACTTGGTATTTCATCTTTCCATTCCTACTCCATCTATCTTAGCCTGACAGAATTTACACCTATCCTCCTCAAGATAAAATTTCTCTATTCTGTATCCATAGCGTTGAATAAGCACTCTGCCACAGTTGTAGCAGTGAGTGTTCTCCCCCTCATCTCCAGGAACATTTCCTGTGTAAACATATCTTAAGCCTGCCTCCAGACCAATCTGACGAGCTAGATGAAGAGTTTCTGTAGAGGTGAAGGGAAGATCATTTAGTTTATAAGTGGGATAAAATCGGCTGAGATGCCAGGGAGTATCTGGTCCTAAATTGACTATAAACTCAGCTAATCTTTTTAACTCCTCCGTAGAATCATTCAGAGTGGGAATGATGAGGGTAGTTACCTCCAGCCAGATCCCCATTTTCTTCATAAGTTTTAAGGTTTCCAGCACCGGCGTGAGCTTACCTTTGCAGTTTTTTCGGTAAAAGCTTTCACTGAAGGACTTCAAATCCACATTGGCTGCATCCAGATAGGGACTTATTTTTAGCAAAACCTCCTTATTCATGTATCCATTGGTAACAAAAATATTTTTGATGAGCTCTTTTTGGGCTAGCCTGGATGTGTCATAAGCAAACTCAAAGAAAATAGTAGGCTCTGTATAGGTATAAGCGATGCTCTTACATCCAGATCTTTTGGCTTGGGAAACGATAGATTCAGGGGTATAATTCCTTCCTTCAATTTCTCCTCTCTCTCTGGGAAGCTGAGAAATACTGTAATTTTGACAATTACAGCATCTCAGATTACATCCCACCGTAGCCAAAGAAAAAGCATCCGAGCCAGGATAGAAATGATAGAGAGGCTTTTTTTCTATGGGGTCCATGGCTGATGATACTACCTTTCCATAAACCAAGCTGTAGAGTTTTCCTTCCCGGTTTTCCCTCACTCCACAGATTCCTCTTCTGCCATCTCCTATTCGGCAGTAATGAGGGCAGAGCTGGCAGATTACTTTTCCATCTCCCAACTCCTCATAAAACATAGCCTCATGCATTTAGTTTATCTTTATGCTAAAAGAGTGAATTCTTACACCATATAATAGGGTAGGGAGCTTTCTTTGTCAAGCTGGCGATTTAATTCTCGAAATTCTGATAGTACCGGAAAAATATTAGTATTCAGAAGGTTTATACGCTTATCGAGGGACTTTCCCCGAAGAAGCCTTATATCAGCCACCTTAACGAGTCTTCAAGTTGAGGAAGAAGAAAGACGTGTTGTCTGAGGAGCGGACCGCAAGGTGCCGTAAGGCAGCGACGAGTTTCACGTCTTTCCCGAGACGAGAAGACGAGCAGAAACAATCCGAAGTCGATATACAGCGACGAAGGGGAAAAGTCCCGAGATATACTTGACAATCGGCTATTTTTTTATAGAATTAAAGCTGATATGATCCTTACTGTCACCCTTAATCCCGTTTTGGATCGGGTAGTTGAGATACCCGATTTTGGAGTGGCTAGTGTCAACCTGGTAGAAAAAGAGAGAGTAAGGGTGGCAGGGGGAAAGGGAATAAATGTCTCCCGGGTAGCTAAAACTTTGGGTGAGCCAACTTTAGCCACTGGCTGGCTGGGAGGCCGTAGTGCAAGATTCGTAAAGGAGAGATTAAAAAAGGAGGGTATAGCTTCCGACTTTGTTCCCATAAAGGGAGAAAGCAGGCTGAATTTGACCATTCTTGATCCGGTAACCCACAGCCAGACCCACTTGGTGGAGGCCGGTCCCCGGATTTTTCCTTCTGAAATAAAAAGACTAGAGGAAAAAATTGGAGATCTAGTAAAAAAGGCGAGAGTGGTAGTTTTTTCTGGAAGTATCCCCCCAGGAGTATCCGAGAACATCTACCATTCCTTAATTCGTTTAGCCTACCGGGAAAAGGAGGACATTGTCCCTATTCTGGATACGCGAGGTCCGCCTCTCAAACAGGGGCTTGAGGCCAGGCCCTTTATGCTTAAGTCCAATAAAAAAGAGTTGGAGGATCTTATCGGAAAAAGATGTGAGTCTGAAGAGGATTTAATTCACGAGGCAAGGGCTCTTGTTAAAAAATATGTTCAGCTTGTGGTTGTCTCTCGAGGCAAGGATGAGGTTATGGTGATGGAAAAAAAGAGGCTGCTCATGGTCTCTCCTCCTGAAATAATTCCTCTG
>JAUWXE010000105.1 GCA_030616535.1 Candidatus Aerophobota bacterium | reverse complement strand
CTCAGGTACTTTATAAAAAGAATAGAGGGAAAAAGAGATTTATCATTGTAGATGCGGGGATGAACGATCTCATTAGACCATCCCTTTACGGAGCCTATCACCAGATAAAAAAACTAAAAGAACCTCAGGAGGCGGGTTCTCCTGAGGTGGTAGATGTAGTTGGTCCGGTCTGTGAGTCAGGAGATTTCTTTGCTCGGGAAAGACCTCTTCCTCAAATCACGGAAGAAGAGTATCTGGCCATCATGGATACCGGAGCCTATTGCTTTAGCATGAGCTTTACTTACAATGCTCGACCCAGACCAGCAGAAGTGTTGGTAAAGAAGGATCAGTGGTGGATAATTCGAGAGAGGGAAACTTATAAAGATCTGATTAAGGAGGAGTCCATCCCTGAGGAATTATTCTCCTCCTTCAGGGGTTCTCCCTTGAGTTCTAAATCTTGCTCAGCTCGCCCACTGGGGGAAAAGAAAGCTCTTTCTGGTCCCATCCCTTTCACCAAGTTACAGGGAAGTGGCAATGACTTTATCGTCATTGATAACCGCTCCCAGTTTATCAAGAATAGATCCGAATTTTCCAGAACCATATGTCCCAGAAAGACCAGCATTGGAGCAGATGGAGTTCTCTTTCTGGAAAAATCTCGGGTAGCTGATTATAAAATGCGCATTTTCAATCCTGACGGCAGTGAGCCGGGAATGTGCGGAAATGGAGCCCGATGCATAGCTAAATTTGCCCACCTTAAGAAAATTGTGGGGGAAAAGTGTTCTTTTGAGACCTTATCGGGAAAGATTTTCTCCCAGGTAAAAAAGAATCGGGTCCGCATAAGAATGAAAGATCCTTCCATTTCTCAGTTAAACTTAGAGATAAACCTGGGGGATGGCTCCTACACGGGCCATTTTTTGGATACGGGAGTACCTCACTTTGTTCTCTTTGTCCCGGAGGTAGAAAAAATTGATCTTCCCAAAATGGGATCCCGAATAAGATACCATGGAAAGTTTCAGCCAGAGGGTACCAATGTTGACTTCGCAGAAATAAAGGATGATACTGTGAGGATGAGAACCTACGAAAGAGGGGTGGAGGCAGAGACTCTAAGTTGCGGTACCGGAGCAGTAGCTACAGCTTTAGCAGCAAATCTAGTCTACGCACTTAATTCTCCGGTGAAGATAAAAACCGGCGGGGGAGATCTGAAAGTCTATTTTCAAAAATCAGGCGCCCATAATTTTACTCAAGTTTCCCTGGAAGGTAAGGCAGAAGTGGTATATGAGGGAAAATGGGAAGGGGAGGTTAGCCAATGTTCAAAGGATGTTATGTAGCCATAGTTACCCCTTTCAAAGGGGGGGAGGTAGATGAGGATAGTTTCCGCAAGCTCATCGGGTTTTGTCTGGAAAAAGGAGTGGATGGAATAGTTCCTTGTGGAACCACGGGAGAATCACCTACCCTGTCCTTTGATGAACACGAACGAGTGGTAGAGATAACTGTAAAAGAGGTCAATCATCGAGTTCCGGTAATCGCCGGGACTGGTTCCAACAGCACCCATGAGGCCGAAGAGTTAACTCAATTTGCCAAAGAAGCCGGTGCAGATGCTGCCCTGGTAATCACTCCCTATTACAATAAACCCACCCCTAAGGGTCTGGAAGCTCATTACCGGAAATTAGAGGCCATTGGCCTTCCTATTATTATCTATAATGTCCCTTCACGCACTGGAGTCAATATTGATGCAGCATTGGTGGCTAAATTAAGCAAGCTCACCCACATAGCAGGCATTAAAGAAGCAAGTGGTAATATGGACCAGGTATCAACTATTATGTCTTTATCCGACCCTAACTTTTCTGTCCTTTCCGGAAATGATTCTCATACTTTGCCCATTCTATCTCTTGGTGGAGTGGGAGTAATATCAGTGCTAGCGAATATCTTACCCGGAGAGATGTCTCAAATGGTGGAAGCTTACTTAAAGGGAAATATCAGCAAAGCAAAGGAGCTTCACTACAAAACATATCCCCTGTCCCGGGCTATGTTCATAGAAACCAATCCTCTTCCAGTAAAGACAGCCATGGCCCGTCTGGGGATGATTGAGCCAGAGTGGAGACTTCCTCTGGATGGGATGAAAAAGGAGAATGAGGAAAGGCTGGAGAAGGCTCTGGCTGACTATGGACTACTTTAATCTATGAAGAGTGTTTATCTTGATCCCTCCATTCCTTCTGCTTGCTGCGAGACCTCCCAGCCGCAGCGCCGAAGGATCACTCGTCAGTGGTGGAAGGTTCGGATTCCTCATTGCCGGGTGATAATCTCGAGGTTAACTATTGATGAAATAAAGGCCCTGGAGACTAAAGATAAAAGAGAGGCCATCCTCTCCTTAATTAGTGATTTTCCTCCCCTGGAGGTCTCCCCCTTGGCCGAGAAACTAGCTAGAAGGTATGTCGAGGAAAAGATCATCCCCCCAAATGCCTTCAACGATGCTCTACATCTAGCACTGGCAGTGATAAACAAAGTGGATATATTTGTTAGCTGGGATTTTGCACATCTGGTCAAAACCCAGGTAGAAAGAAGAATAAATGCCTATAATCTGATTAGCGGTTATCCCCGCATAAGGATTACTACCCCCGAGAAGCTCATGAAACAAGAAGGAGGCTAAAGTGATAAAAAAATTTTCCCTTTCTACCCATTCCCGGTCAGAGTTAATCGACATCAGTTCTCAAGTAGAGGATATTGTAAAAGAGGCCCGGGTAGAAGAGGGGACCTGCCAGGTATTTGTTCCTCATACCACGGCCGGGATCCTTATCAATGAAGGAGCTGACCCCAGTGTGAGAAGAGATATACTGAATCAACTGGATAAGATCATCCCCTGGAGCGGTGATTATCAACACCGGGAAGGAAACTCCCCCGCTCATATAAAGGCATCTTTAGTTGGCTCTTCTGAAACTATATTCGTGGAGAAAGGCCAATTAGTCCTGGGCACCTGGCAGTCCATCTACTTCTGTGAGTTCGATGGCCCCCGCCACCGCCAGGTAATAGTGAAGATTGAGTAGACCTTTTGCCTGAATGTGTCCCGTATCATTGTAGCCAAAAGAAATTTTTTTAACCTTCCTTGACACTCGCTTTCTCTACTGCCACACTTATCCATCGAAAAAAACAGATTTCTATCGATAAACGACTCAAAGTAACTCTGCATTGAGCATCATTAGTGGATAAGTTTGATTCCTCAACAAGGGGAGGGTTTAGAAATGTATGCAAAAGTCGACCATGAGGTCCTGGAATTCCTAACCGGTCTATTTGGTAAAGATAGGGTTTTGCTCGATCCGGATCTGCTGGAGATGTATGCCCACGATGAGGTCCCTGGCCTGAAGGCCCGACCGGAGGTAGTTGTCAGGGCGACAACGGTCCAGCAGATCTCAAAAGTCATGAAATTCGCCAATGAGAAAAGAATTCCCGTAACTCCGCGCGGCGCTGGCTATGGTCTCTCCGGTGGGGCAGTCCCTGTTTGCGGGGGGATAGTTCTCTCCCTGGAAAAAATGGACCGAATTCT
>JAUWXE010000010.1 GCA_030616535.1 Candidatus Aerophobota bacterium | reverse complement strand
TGAAAAGGAGATAATCGAGCAAAAAATTAAAAGGAGAAGGAAGGATGAGACTTTCAATAATTATTGTATTGTCAGCGATATTTATATTTGCAGCAGAGAGTATAGTTCAGGCTCAGGATGGCTGGAGCGTTCAGCTTGAGCCTATGTGGATGGATGTCTATGGCTATGATGAGCATGTAGGCGATATAGTCAAGTATAGGGAGGAGTTTTCTGTTGATGGTGCCGGGAATATTACCCTAGATTACAATGCGACCTATGAGCCAATAAACCTCAACATGAAGGATAAGTTCACCCTGAGAGGAGAGGCAATCTACAGAAAAAATCAGTGGGGGTTTGGTCTTAGCGGATGGTGGTTTGGCACTGATGACTCAAAAAGTGGTAGGGTAACCACACCTCCTGAGGAAACTACACTAACTGGATATATTTATTACCAAAATGGGGTCCGCATGTGGGATCATACCATCTCGCCTCTCTACAATGAGTTAGAGGATTCATATATGTCTCCAGTTGATTACTGGGCAGAGGATAAGCTTGAGGTGTGGACAGGTGATCTTTTTCTCAGTCGTACCCTGGCAGAAAAGAAGGACAGCTTTGCAAATTTTTCCTTGGGAGCAAAGCTTGGAAGCCTCAAAATTAAAGAAAATCTTGGCCAAAAGCAGCGGGCGTTTATTTATGACTATGACTATGGCTGCAACTTTGACAACCACGTTAGCCTCGAATCGACAAGTGAGGCAAATTATGGCTTTATGGCAGGCCCTGTTTTAGGATTTGAAGGAAAGGTAAAGTGTCAAAAGTTTGGGATTGAGGGCTTTATCAACCAGTCGGTCCTGTTTGGTAAGGTAGAGCATACAGGTCTTTGGGAAGATATTGACGACATATTGTGGGTAGATCCTGCTACTGGCGAAACTGTTTTTCACGATGTCTATACTGGTGAGTTTTCCTTCTCGAAGAGCAAGAGAGTAGCACTCCCAGTGACAGAGCTAAAGCTAAAAGTTGCCTATTACATAACAGAGAATGTCTCTATCAGTTGCGGTGGCTTCTACTCCATCTGGTGGAATGCACCGGTTGCCCCAAAATACTCAGTCCCTGGTGACTGGGTTGCAGGCGAGGGATCAGGATGGAGACTTCAAAAAAGGACACTCAAGTTTACAGGTCTAATGGTGGGCCTTGCCATCCGCTTTAAATAATATCTAATACCAAAAAATGGGGGTGAGATCTTACCTCCACGAAAGAACTGACAAGGATTCCCTATACATTGACCTGCACATACTTATAATTACACTAAATTATAGAGAGGCGCTTTTTAACCTTCTTTGCCAAAGGCAAAAGTTAGAAGCTTTTCTTCCTCCACCTGTTGAAGATAAGATATTGTATTTTACCTAATTTCTTAGCCGGGGAGAATTCCCCTCGAATATCTTTTTTGAAAAGGAGAAAAAAATGCCAAGGATGTTGACGAGTATAGGAATAGGGGCCTTTATTCTGATTTTGACCAGCTATGCTTATGCTGGTGGTCCGGGAACCACAGGGGCTAATTTCCTGAAAATTGGAGTGGGTGCCAGGGCAACTGCTATGGGAGGAGCCTTTACTGCTCTGGCTGACGATAGTACCTCCTTATACTGGAATCCGGCAGGCCTGGCCCAAATCAAGGGACGAGAACTTTCAGCTACCTATAATTTGTGGTTTGAGGATATCAGACAGGGCTATCTAAGTATGGGATTTCCCTCAATGGGGGGAACCCTGGGATTGGCTGCAAATTATGTTGACATGGGGACTTTAGAAGGTAGAGATGAGGCTGGTAATCCTACCGGGAACTTCACCGCTTCTGATTTAGAACTGATGGTAGGATATGCAAAAAAAATCGCCCCTAAATTTAGCTTTGGTTTTGGTGCAGGAATTATCCAGGATACCATCGCTGAGGATAAGGAAAGTGCTTTTTTGGCTAATGTTGGCCTTCTAACAGAGGTGAGCAAACCTCTTATTCTGGGTCTGGTGGTTCAGAATATAGGCACAGAGTTAGGTAGTGATCCTTTACCGCTCACGCTAAGATTAGGTCTGGCGTTAAGACGAAATCCTTTCGTGATAGCCCTGGATTTAGTAAAGCCTACCGATGATGATACCTACTATTGTGCCGGAGCAGAGTGGTGGATAGAGAAAATTGTAGCCTTAAGAGTTGGCTATAAAAGTAACCAGGATGCCGGCTCCGGACTTACGGCAGGATTAGGTTTTAAGGTAGCTACGGTTGATCTTGATTATGCTTATGTTGCCTATGGAGATTTAGGTAATACCCACAGGATCTCTCTGGGATTTAAGTGGTAAGTGAGTTCTCTATTTTCTTTTAGCTAATTCCTCGTTATACAAGGTTTTCATGGCGGTGCGAGGATTCGAACCTCGGACTCCACGGGTATGAGCCGTGTGCTCTAACCAACTGAGCTACACCGCCGAAAAAATCTGGTTGCGGGGGCCGGATTCGAACCGACGACCTCCGGGTTATGAGCCCGACGAGCTACCTGACTGCTCCACCCCGCTATAATGAATCCGTATATAGTATTTCGTATCTAGTATATCGTAAAAAACTTAAAACACCTAACTCTCTTCATTATGTATGTAATACGCTCGTCACATTTCGTTAATTTTGTTTGAGGTTCATTATTCATTTTACGAGATACGAACAACGAGCAACGTATTTGGTGCCGGAGGCCGGACTCGAACCGGCACGGATATTAATTATCCAGTGGATTTTAAGTCCACTGCGTCTACCCATTCCGCCACTCCGGCTCTTATCACCGGCCCGGTCACTGCAAGCAGTTTATCAAATAAGGCACCTTTCCCACCATTGAATTTATAGCATACCTTTTTATCTTGTCAAGGGAAATCAGGGGAGACTGGAGGGTTGTGAATTGAGAAGGATTAATTATTTCTTTTCCTTGGGAGGAAGGATTTTATAGATAATTTCTCCTTTTTTGGCTAAACCTAGCTTTTCTCTAGCCATTTTCTCGAGGTAGAAAGGGTCCTTCATGTTTTCTACTTGCTGCATCAGGATTTTGTTCTCCAGTCTTAATTGGTTCAACTCTTTCTCCACCTTCCTTACCTGGTTTTGGGCCTGCCTGACCTGGTAATAACTTTTCGCTCCCCAAAAGAGGAGAAAAGAAGATTCAATAAAGACTAAAATAAGGAAGAGTTTCTTTTTCCATGTTTTTTCGTCCATTCTGTTGAGTCCTGGTGTTAGGTTCTCTTAAATTTACTTAGAGGCTTTTTAACTTCGAACCAGAAAAAAGTTACAAAACATAGATCTCCCAAGGAAGTATCTGCCGGAAGACTTGGAGAAACTCCCCTGCTAATAATAAACAAGCGTTAGGTAAAGACTGAAAAGTTTTTCTCCCCAGAAAAGAGAAATTAAAGCTGCTGCCACCAGAAAAGGAGCAAAAGGAATCCTATCCTTTCTTCTTTTTAGATGGGTCAACAGAAGAAAAATAGCCACCATTGCTCCCAAGAGGAAGGAGAGAAAAAAACAGACCAGCGTGAGTCTCCATCCCAGAAAGGCACCTATTCCTGCTGCCAGTTTTACATCCCCCATTCCCATACTTTCGGCCTTCAAAAAGAAAGTGCCCAGAAATCTGATGATTAGAAATATACCTCCCCCTATGCCCAACCCAACCAGGCTGGAAAAAAAGGATCTGGTGAGGAAGCTAAGAAGTAGTCCAGAGACGAGAACTCCGTAAGAGAGAGGATTGGGAACAATCCGATGTTCGAGGTCAATGAAAAAGACCGGAATTAGGAAGGAAATAAAGACGAGATCCTTCAAAAAAGAAAGAAAAAAAGGGAAGGTGAAAGTCCTGGCAGAGTGGTGAAAAAAGGAAAAAAGAAAAAAGACTCCTGCCAGTGCTTCAACCAGGGGATATCGAAAAGAGATGCGAGAGGAGCAGTGCCGACACCTTCCTTTTAGCAGAAGATAGCTCAGGAGGGGAATATTATCATGCCATTTTATTAAATTACCGCATTGAGGACAATGGGAGGGAGGGTGAAGTAAAGACTCGCCTCGAGGAAGACGGTAAATACAAACATTTAAAAAAGATCCCATCGATAATCCTAAAATGAAAACAAAGAAAGAAAAGAAAATGAATAAAGGCAATTTAAGGTCCGCCTCTTCCCAGATCGCCGTTACTGGTGGCACCAGCAGCAGGGTCATACCAATCAAATCCATATCCTGAGCTTGCGCCTTCGGAGCCCCCTAGTTGTCCGGCTACCCGAGCAGTCCAGTCAATAGTTCCCCCAGTTGGTACATCTTCGTCGGTATCTGGCCCGTTAGAGATGAGAAGCCAAGCAGTTCCTGCAATTTCTTCACCGGCTACAGCAGGATTGGTGTAATACCTGTAACCAGGAACCTCGGCCGTTCCGAAGGGATCCTTGGGTAGATTAGTGATGTAATCGGGAGTCAAAGCATCCAGATCTGCCGGATATGAGATATTGTCCCCAGAATAGGACTCGATGGCGTCAGCTATGGCATGCATGTCGGCAAATACTCGGGTCACTCTGGCCTTGGTTCGAGCTCCTAAGAAATTGGGTATGGCAATCACAGCTATTATACCAATGATGGCCACCACGATCAGAAGCTCGATCAAAGTAAAGCCTTCATTTTTCTTGGATAATTTTCTCATCTTTTTCTCACCTCGCTTTTATTTTCATCCTCCTATATGTTGAAACATGGTAAAGTATGGTAGGTACATCGCTACCACTACTATTCCCACCGTTACTCCTAGGAATCCTATCAAAAGTGGCTCAATTATACTGGTCAGGGAATTAACCATTGTTTCAATCTCTTGATCATAAAAGTCAGAGATTTTATTAAGCATCTGATCAAGGGCCCCCGTTTGCTCACCCACCGAGATCATACTCACCATCATAGGGGGAAACACCCAGTATTCTCTTAGGGGTCCAGCGATAGTTCCCCCTTCCTTTAAAGAGGACTTTGCCTCTTCCACAGCTTTTTCAATTACCCGGTTTTGCGCCGTTTTTCCTGTCATATCCAGACTGTCCAGAATGGGGACCCCGCTGTTAGAAAGAAGAGCTAGGGTTCTGGCAAATCTGGACAAAGAGATTTTGTGAAAGAGTTTTCCTAACACGGGGAACTTTAATTTTAAATTGTCCAATAGATAGGCTCCTTTAGGGGACCGGGGAAGAAGATAATAGGCCGTAACCAGAGCACCTATGATAATGAGGATCACATAAAATCCTTGTCTGACAAAATCTGATAGATTGAGCATAAATTGAGTAAGAGCGGGAAGTTCGGCATGAAGTGACTCGGCAAAAAGGCTCTTCATCTGGGGAAGAATAAAAAATATCAGGGCGGCGGTGAGCCCTCCCGCCATGAAGGTAACGAAGATAGGATAACGCATGGCCGAGGCTATTCGTTCTTTTATATCTTCTATAGACTCAAGATATCCGGCTACTCTGGTAAGGATAGTATCAAGCACTCCTCCCATTTCTCCAGCTCTCACCATATTATAGGATAGAGGGGAAAATACACGGGGATGTTTGGCTAAGGCCTCGGATAGTGGTTTTCCGGCTTCAACATCTTTTTTTATCTCACCAATTATTTCCTTCAAGCTTGAGTTTGAAGTTTGATCAATTATAATAGCCAGGGTCTGCACAATAGGAAGACCTGCATTAATAAGGGTGGCAAATTGGCGAAAGAAGACAATTATATCTTTTGTTTTTACTCTGGGTTTGAAAATCTCTAACTTAAGAGTTGACTTTCTGGCAATGGAAGTAAAAAGGCCATGAGATTTTTTAATTGAGATAACGGTCAATCCCTGAGGTCGTAGTTGAGTTACTACCTGCCTCTCACTATCTGCTTCCATCACTCCCCTGACCTTTTTCCCTCCTTGACCCATTGCTAAATAATGATAGGCAGCCATTTTTTTTCTCTGATTAGCCTTGCCAGATATTTTTTCGAGTCTCTAAAGCCCGATTACACGGTTCCGGCTACCCTGGCTAATTCCTCCAGGGTTGTTTCTCCTCTAATTACCTTAGCCAGAGCGTTTTTCCTTAAAGGAATCATTCCATTGGAAAGGGCAGTTTTTCTAATTTCAACAGCCGGGGCTTTCCTGAGAATTAGCTCCCTGATATCATCATCAATTTCTAAAGCTTCCATTACGGCCATTCTTCCCCTATATCCGGTATTGTTGCACAGACGACACCCTTTTGCTTTGTAAAACACAAGATCCTTATCTACTTCATCTTCTATCTCTAACTCTTTGAGAAGTCTTTTTGAAAGATGATAAGAGGAGGCACAATTTTTACATACTCTTCGCATAAGTTTTTGTGCTCCTACAAAGATAAGAGCACCGGAAATAAGAAAAGGCTCTACTTCCATGTTGATTAATCTGGCTATAGCTCCAGGAGCATCGTTGGTATGAAGAGTGGTGAAAAGGAGGTGTCCGGTCAGAGCGGCTTTGATCCCGATATCGGCGGTCTCCCGATCTCTCATTTCTCCTAGCATAATGATATCCGGGTCCTGACGGAGAAAAGCCCTCAGAACTCTGGGGAATGTCAATCCAATTTCCTCATGAACCTGAACCTGATTAACTCCCTCAGCTTCGTATTCTACTGGATCCTCAATGGTAAGAATATTTTTGTCGGGGCTGTTAATAGTTCTAATAGCAGCGTAGAGGGAAGTGGATTTTCCACAACTGGTAGGACCGGTGAGGACGATCATTCCATATGGTTGCCTAACGGCCCTTTGATATTTCTCCAGAACATTTTCTTCCAATCCCAGCTTATCAATGGTCAGACCCATTAGTTGGGCCTTATCAAGAAGACGCATTACCACTTTCTCTCCAAACCGGGTAGGGATAGTAGAGACACGAAAGTCTATATCCCGGTTGTATGCCTTTACCCTGAATCTTCCATCCTGGGGGAGTCGGTGTTCAGCGATATCCAGCTCAGATAATATTTTTATCCTGGAGACGACCGCATTCTGTACCCTCTTAGGAATGGTAATAATGGGATAAAGAATGCCATCTATCCTATACCTGACCGTTACCTTCTTCTCAAAAGGCTCGATGTGAATATCACTGGCTCTTTCCTTTATAGCTCGAGAGAGAATCAAATTGGCTATTTTAATGATGGGAGCTTCTTCCGCCTCTCTTATTAATCTGTCCAGATCCATTGATTTCTCGTCTCTAACTACCTCTAGTCCGGTCTCTGTTTCTTTTTCAGATTGCGCAATTAATTTGTCCAGGTTCATAGTAGCTCTGGTAGAGTAATAGTCCTCCATGACCTGTTCAATTTCGGAAGGGGCAGCCACAATAGTCTGAATGTTGTAGCCTGTTATAGCTTTTAAATCGTCAATCATTAAAACATTGAGAGGATCAGCTGTGGCGACAGTGAGAGTATTTCCGGATTGAGAGAGGAGAATCACTTTATCTTTTCTAATTATTCTCTCTGGAAGGAGCTTCATCACCTCGGGGTCCAATCTATAGTTGGTAAGCTTCATATGGGGGATTCCTAACTGTTCGGCAAGGCCCACTACAATCTGTTCCTCTGTGATTAACCCTAGCTTGACTAAAATGTAGGAGAGAACTCCCCCATTATCTCGTTGATACTGTTCAGCTTTCTTTAAATCCTCCTCCACGATGAATCCTTCTTTAAGCAAAACATTGGTAAGACTGAGTCTACCAGTCCTTGCCATTATCCTAACCTCTGGAAGTGAAATCGACACTTTATTGTATTCTCATCTAAAAGTTTGTCAAACTCCCCCTATTCTTCACCTCTTACGTCTCACCATTCACGTTTCACGATATACAGCGACAGAGGGGAAAGGTCCCGAGATTCTCTTGACGACGGGGAAATTGATGATAATCTTAGATTATGGCAATTTTCCTTAAATATCTTTAAGGACCCTGAAAGGAGAGGAGAAAATAGAGGTGAGATTGGAGGATTTCAATTATCATTTGCCTAAAGACCTTATCGCTCAGCAGCCTCTTACTCCTAGAAATAGCTCTCGCCTTATGGTGCTTCATAGAAAAGGAGGAGAAATTGAGCACCGAAGATTTTCTGAACTGGAACAGTTTCTCCATCAGGGTGATGTGGTTGTTTTGAATAACACTAGGGTGATCCCGGCCCGACTAAAGGGAAGAAAGGTAGAAACGGGAGGAAAGATTGAGATTTTTCTTCTAGAAGAAAAGAAAATAGGCAGGTGGGAGTGCTTGCTAAGGCCTGCCCGAAGAATAAAAGAGGGAAGTCAGATTTTTTTTCCGGGAACAGAACTCAAAGCAGAGATTATAAATAGAGTTGAAGGCTCGAAAGCCATTGTTGAATTTAGTCCCTTAGAAAAGGTTAAGCAGCTTCTGGCCAAAGTAGGTCAGATTCCCCTTCCGCCTTATATTAAAAGAGTCACCGGTCCTACTTTCCGGGATAAAAAAAGATATCAGACCGTTTACGCTAAAGAGGAAGGGGCCGTGGCCGCTCCTACAGCAGGCCTACATTTCACCTCTTCTCTGCTCCAGAGTATGAAAAGAAACCGAATAAATATCGCTGAAATCACCCTGCATACAGGATGGGCTAGTTTCAAGCCTTTGCCTGAGGCCGAGGTTGAGAAGAACGCTATTCCCGGAGAGTATTTTAAAATCGATGAGGAAACTGCTGCGGTTATCAACCGGGTCAAGGAAAGAGGCCACCGCGTAGTAGCTATCGGCACTACTACCACGCGGGCTCTAGAGACACAGACTACGAGATCAAGTTTAGTCAAATCAGGTAAGGGATGGACAAATCTCTTTATCTATCCGGGATACAAGTTCAAGATAGTTGAAGCCCTCCTTACCAATTTTCATATACCCGGATCTTCCCTTGTTCTCCTGGTGGCCGCTTTTGCGGGTAAGGAGAAATTGTTAACTGCCTACCGGGAGGCCATAAAGCGGCGATATCGCTTTTTATCCTTTGGTGATGCCATGCTCATTGTTTGACTTCCTTCCCATCCCTGATATTATAAAACGCATAAGCCACGAGGTCAGTGGACAAGAGATTGCAATTTACACTCATTCATGAGGATTCATCGAGTGGAGCACGACAGGGAGAGATCTCTGCTTCTCATGGTTCTTTCTCCACCCCTGTTTTTATGCCCGTGGGTACCCAGGGGTGCGTCAAGACTCTCTCTCCTGACGAACTAAGGGAAATTGGAATAAAGGTTATTCTCTGCAATACCTATCATCTTTATCTTCGCCCCGGCTGTCAGATAATTGAAAAAATGGGAGGCTTGCATAGATTTATGAACTGGAATGGAGTCATAATTACTGATAGCGGAGGATATCAGATCTTCAGTATATCCTCTTTGCAAAAATCGGAAGAAAAAGGGGTAAGGTTTAAATCTCACCTTGATGGCTCAAATCATTTTTTAACCCCGGAAGAAATCTTAAAGATTCAGCTTGCTTTAGGATCAGACCTAATTATGGTTCTCGACCAGTGCACTCCCCATCCCATTTCTCATACCCAGGCAGAGAAGGCCTTGGATAGAACCCTGAATTGGGCCAGGGTCACTCGAGGTAGTTGGGTGAAAGATGAAAAGAGGGGATTATTTGGGATAGTGCAGGGGAGCACTTTTAAGGATTTGAGAAAGAGATGCGTTGAGGAGTTGGTTGAGATAGGCTTCGATGGTTATGCTCTGGGGGGCCTAAGCGTAGGGGAATCACCAACCTTAAGACGAGAGATAATAGAATATACCACTCAATATCTTCCGGTCCTTCGACCCCGTTATCTAATGGGGGTAGGAACTCCGGAAGAACTCCTTGACTGCATCTCCCTGGGAATAGATATGTTTGATTGTGCCCTTCCCACTCGTATTGCTCGAAATGGTGCAGTTTTCACCCACAGGGGTCAAATAATCATTAAGAATGCGGCCTATAAGCAAGATTCAGGACCGCTGGACCCAGATTGTGGATGCTACACCTGCAAAAATTTTTCTCGGGCCTACCTCAGGCATCTACTCTGGGCCAGGGAAATTCTGGGGATGCGACTTACTACTTATCATAATCTTTATTTTCTGGCTCGATTGATGGAGCTCTCAGGGGAGGCGATTAGAGACAATTCTTTCAAAAATTTTAAAAGGGAGTTTATGGAAAACTATCAGAGGAAATGGCATGCCAATTAATAAATGGAGTTAAGAAAGGAGGCTCAAAGTGTATGCAATTGCCTGGGCTATTGATGGGCAAGTAGCACCGGGAGCAGGAGGCATGGTTACTACTCTTATGCCTCTAATCCTCATCTTTGTAATCTTTTATTTTCTTCTCATTCTGCCTCAGAGAAGAAAGCAGAAGGAACATCGAGAAATGGTGAGGAATTTAAAGAGAGGAGACAAAATAATCACTACCGGAGGTCTCTACGGAACCATCACCAAGCTAAAAAAAAGTTACGTGGAAATAGAGGCAGCTAATCAGGTTAAGCTAAGAATACAGAGAAGCTGTGTTTCTCAATTAAGGGGAGAAGAATAGGCGGGAATTGTCTTCTATTTTTGCTTTCTCTCTTATTTTTTGGAGCCAGAGGCTAAGCTCTTCTGCTTTTTTGCGGGAAATTAGATCTTCGGTAAATTTTTCTCTTTCTTTGGTAAACTCCTCAAGAAAAAGGTCCCTTCCCATCAATTTTATTATATAGTATCCTTTGCTTAGCCATATTGGTGGGCTTATCTCTCCTTGTGCTAGAGAAAAGGCGGTCTCCATAAATTTTTCTCGGTCTTTGTCTCCGAGCTCCTCTATCCAGTCCCCCCTCTTAAAGTATTTTAAACTCTTATACTCCACACCGAATTTCTTAGCCAGAGAAGATAGATCCTTACCCTTCTTTAGCTCTTCTTGTATATGTTTTGCTTTTTCCTCGGCTATTCTTTTCGCTTTCTCTTCCACTACCTTCTCTTTTACTTTTGGGGCTATCTCCTTTAACGGCGGAATGCGGGAGGGTTTTCGTTCCGCCAGTTTCAATATAGAATATCCCTGGGGGATTGGCACTACAGAGCTAATTTTCCCGGGTTCTAAGGAAAAGGAAACCTGATTGAATTGAGGGACCCATCCCACGTCTTCGACTTTTTCCGTGGAGGAGAAAAATGGGGTGGAGTTATATCGAAAGGGATGCTTTTTTACGTAGTCGGTAAAGGTTATCTTTTTCTCCTCGATTCTTTCCCTCACCCTCTCTGCCTCTTTCTTAGCAAACTCTTCGCTTTTTTGCTCTATCAGTAGTTTTTTAATCTGAGGTTTTACTTTGTCAAAAGGCTCGGTGTAGACTTGTTTTATCCCGGTCAATTTAATTAGATGATAGCCAAAGGGACTTCTAACTATTCCACTGACCTCACCTTCTTTTTTCAAAGAAAAAGCAGCTTTACTGAAAGAAGGAATCATCTCTGAATAGGTGAAAAACTCCAGGTCACCCCCTTTTTTAGCAGAAGAGGAATCTTGAGAGTATTTCCTGGCCAGGGTTGCGAAATCAACTCCCTCTTCTAGCTTCTTTTGAATCTCTTCTATCTTCTTTTTTGCATTCTCTTCTTCCTTTTCACTGGCTGAGGGGGGTAGTTTGATAAGAATATGACTGACTCTTCTTTTTTCCGGAACTTCGAAATTAGCTGGATGTTCCTCATAGTAGGACTCTAGTTCTTTTTCGGTAACTTTGATTTTTTTGGTAAATTCTTCCGGACTTATTAAAAGATAGTCCACTTTTACTCTCTCGGGGATAGTAAAGTCTTCTTTGTGTTTGTCATAATAGGTGGCTATCTCCTCCTGACTAACTATGGCTTCCTTTTTATATTTTTTAGGGGGCAGGAAAACATAGGCAGCCTTTATCTTCTCATTTTCATTTAGCCAGTAGTCCTTGACTTCCTGGTCAGTTACTCCCACGCTATCCTGAATTCGCTGGGTGAGCCCATTTATGGCTAGCTGCTTTCTGATTTGCTCTTTCAGATCACGGTAAGAAATGCGCTGGTAGTCGAGAAATCTTATGAAGGCCTCCCGAGAGGGAAAGCGCCTCATTATTCTTTCGATGGCCTCAGTCAGTTCTTCCTCGCCTATCCTGATTTTTGCCCTGTTAGCTTCCTGCCAGAGGATTTCGTTAGTTATGAGCTGGGCCAATACCTGGTACTTTAAGTAGGTTTCCACCTGCGGAGAAATTTGTCCGCCGGATGTTTGCTGGTACCTCTCATAGACATCACTATAGCTCTTGGCGAAGCTTGCATAGGAAATGGAGACACCATTAACTTTAGCTAGAGGTTTTTGGCCATTACCGCCGGCTCTATAACGTAGATACATGAGGGGTAGGGAGGCGACAAAAGCTATAAGTATTATCCACATCATGGGCTTCATTGATTTTCTTAAATCTTGCAATATCACTTCAACTCTCCTCATAGCCTCTGGGTAGGCTACCTGATAATTATATATCTTTCCCTAAATTTTGCAAATTGACCAGCCTTTCTTGATTCCTCAGGCAAGGATTAGTATTTAGAAGACTTATACGCCTATCGAGGGACTTTCCCCGGACCGAAGGTGGCGCAGCCAGAAGCCTTATATCAGCAAAAATTGTGAATAGTGAGTGGTGAATAGTGAATGGCCAAAAAAAGAAACCAAGATACGATTCACGAAATACGATTCACCAGGTACAGCGACGAAGAGGAAGAGTCCCAAGATATTCTTGACTTTTCCCCTGGGGTTAATATAATGGCCTTGAAATTGGGTGAATACAGAGCCATGTTTAGAGATTTTTTTAGTTTTAGGTTATTTGGGAATAATTTAGGGATGGATTTAGGAACAACCAATACCTTGATTTATGCAAAGGGTAAAGGGATCGTTTTAAATATGCCCTCTATATTGGCTATGGGTCGGAAAGACGGAAGGATTGTAGGAGTAGGAAAGGAAGCTAAGGAAATGCTGGGGAGGACTCCTCAGAATATTGTGGTTGTGCGTCCTTTGCAAGATGGAGTAATTGCCGACTTCGAGGCAACCCAGAAGATGATTGAATATTTTATCTCTCAGGTTCAGTCCTATCACCCTTTGGTTGGTCCTAAACTGGTGATCGGGGTTCCTTCAAGGGCTACCAAGGTTGAAAAAAAGGCAGCCGTAGACATAGCTACCCATCTGGGAGTTCGCCGGGTTCACCTGGTACATGAGCCAGTGGCAGCAGTAGTTGGAACAAATTTACCCATCTCTGAACCCGTGGGTAATATGATAGTTGATATTGGGGGAGGAACCAGTGAGGCAGCCATAACTTCCCTCAATGGGGTAGTGATAAGCAGACATATTCGAATAGCCGGGGATGAGATGGATCAGGCTATAATTTTATATCTAAAGGAAAATCACAATTTATTCATTGGTGAACAGATGGCCGAGCATATTAAGATAAATATAGGATGCGCCCAACCTTCCTCGCGGAATGAGAAGATGAAGGTGAGGGGAAGAGACCTGAGCACGGGTTTTCCCAATGAGATAGAGATAGACTCTGAGGAGTTAAGTAATATTCTTTCCCCGGTAGTATCCACAATTTGTGAGATGATAGAGAGTACCCTGGAGGAAAGTCCACCAGAGTTGGCGGGAGACATAATGGAGAGAGGAATATATCTCACCGGAGGGGGAGCCTGCCTTAAAGGATTTGATAAATGCGTTTCTAAAAGAGTCCATTTGCTGGTGAAGCTAGCCCCGGAACCTCTTCTTTCAGTGGTGCTGGGAGTGGGGAAATTATTGGAGGATCGGGAGCTTCTCTCTATTGTAGAAACCAGCCCTGATTCGGAGTAATGAATTAAGGTGATCAGAAGAGTAATTTCCTGGAAGATATTTTTTTTAGTGGGGTTTCTCTTTTTATCCTCTATTCTAATGTTAATTTCCATCTCCCATAGTGATTTGGTTGTTGGAATCAGGGAGAAAAGCTATGTCTTAATGGGGTTATTCCCGGCGGTCGGTTTTCACCTTAAAACCAATGTCCTCAAATTCATCGAGGATGTCCATAGCTCAAGAAGACTAAGAGAGGAAAACAAGGCCCTTAAGGATCAACTCGCCCAACTCATTTTCCAGGAGAAGAATTATTATCAGAGGATCATTTCTACCAATGAGAGACTGGAGAAGATGCTTGAATTCCAACAAAGACAAGCCCATAAGCTTCTCCCTGTCGAGGTGGTAGCCTACGCCCCTCGTAACTATTTTAAAATCTTCTTCTTAGGAAAAGGGAAGAAAGAGGGGATAGAAAAGGAGATGGTTGTGGTTAATGCCCAGGGATTGGTAGGGAGAGTAATTGAGGTCTATCCTCATCAAGCCAGAGTTCTGGCAATTCTGGATGAGAGAAGCAAGGTAGGGGTAAGAAATGAAAGAACCAGGGATGTGGCTATCTTACAGGGTAAAGGGAAGGTATGTGAGTTGAAATATCTTTTAACCAAAGCCTCTGTCAAGGTAGGGGATGAGATTGTGACTTCAGGTCTAGGAGGCCTTTTCCCCAAAGGAATTTTGGCGGGAAGAATTTCTCGTGTGAAAAAGAATCCTAATCGTTTATTTCAAGAGGTGGAGGTTATTCCCTCGGTAGATTTTGGGAAGCTGGAGGAGCTATTCCTCATAAAGAAATGAAAAAATTGGCTACCTTTATATTTCTGGTTAGTCTGGTTTTTCTCCTGGAGGCTACTTTGATGGGGATAGTTCCTTTTAAAGGAGGTAAGCCGGATTTCCCTTTCATTCTGCTCATTCTATGGGCCTGGACCCATGACTGGAAAGAGGGATTGTTAGCCGGTTTTACAATTGGACTGCTGGAAGATATCTTCTTTTCCCCCTTCCTAGGGCTAAACGCCTTTGCTCTGTCTTTAGTAGGATTTCTTACCTCCGAGGTGAGGGAAAGGGTCTACCAGGAAAATATAGTCTTTATTCTCCTTATGGTAGGACTGGCCAGCATCCTGAATGGAGCTATCCTTTCCTTCTGGCTAACTATCTTTCGCCTTTCCTCTTCTTTTTTAGAAAAAATCGTCAACCTCACCCTGCTCACTTCCCTGTATAACTGCCTTCTGGTTTTTCTTATTTTTTTAGTGCGAGAAGTCTGCCGAAAGGAAAGAATCTATAGAGCTTAATTATTCTATTATCCTGGGAACCTGGAATTGATTTCGTTTCTTCTTGGGAGCATTGAAGAGGGCCTCTCGAAGAGGAAGAGATTTCTTTCGCTTGTCCTCTCTGAATACATTCTTCAAAGCAAAGACATGGGAAGTAGGGGAGACATTACGAGTATCTACCTCTTTCAATTTATCCACGTAGGTCAGGATCTCTCCTAGCTGGCGGCTGAATTTTTCCTTCTCCTCGGGAGTTAATTCAAGCCGAGCTAGGTGAGCAATATATCTGACCTCTTCCCGACCGATCTTTTTCGCCATATTATTCTCCTTAAAAAAGGGGACGTGATTATTTTTTCTTTTTTTTTCTCTATCTCTGCAAATATTTTTCCTTTTCAAAAATAATCACGTCCCCTTTTTTTTCATGTATTCCCTTTTCCGTGATTATACCTTTTATGTATCTTGCTGGAGTTACATCAAAAGCAGGATTATACGTCTTAATTCCCTGAGGAGCAATCCTTTTTCCCCAACCATTGGTTATCTCGGAAGAATTTCTTTGTTCAATGGGAATTGCCTTACCAGAAGAGAGGGATAGATCAATGCTGGAAAAAGGACAGGCTACGTAGAAGGGAATCCCATTCTCCTTTGCCAGCACTGCCAGCATATAAGTTCCTATCTTGTTGGCCACATCACCATTGGCGGCAACTCTATCTGCTCCCACCAAGACCTTATCAATCTTTCCCTCCTGCATTACCTGTCCGGCCATGTTATCGCAGATCAAGACCACCTCAATTCCTTCCCGGAGGAGTTCCCAGGCAGTCAGTCTTGCTCCTTGAAGAAGAGGACGGGTCTCATCAATGTAAACTTTGACTTTCTTTCCTTTCTCTTTTGCTCGGTAAATAATCCCCAGGGCAGTCCCATAATCAGCTGTAGCTAGAGCCCCAGCGTTGCAGTGGGTTAAAATTGTCTCTCCATCCTCAATAAGAGATGCTCCGTTTTCCCCAATCTGCCGATTACATCGTTTATCTTCTTTGATTATCTGAAGCGCTTCTTTTTCAAGAATGGCCTTGATTTCCTTTATCTCTTTGTCTTTGTTCTTTTCCGCGCAGTCCCTCATGCGCCTCAAGGACCAAAAAAGGTTAACCGCCGTAGGGCGCGAACGCGCCAGGCCATCAATGACTTTTTCCATCTCCTTCTGAAAGCTAAGATGGTCCTGAGCAGAAGAATCCTTTATCCCCAGGACTACCCCAAAAGCTGCCGCGATTCCTAAGGCAGGAGCGCCCCTTATCTTAAGGGAACTAATTGCCTCTCTTAGTGTTTCTACATCCTTACAATAAATGTACTCCAATTTTTGAGGAAGTTTAGTCTGATCTATGATCTTAACCTTTCCCTCTATCCATTCGATAGTCTTAATAGGCATCTTTTTTTCTCTCAATCTACAAGACTTCGCTTACTCTGACGAACTCCTCCACCGTCAGATCCTCTGCTCTTCTTTCCCCGTTAATCCCCATTCGGTTTAATCTCTCCTTAACCAGAGTTTTGTCTTTTCCCAGCTCTTTACTAATTGCATTCACTAGCATCTTACGACGCGAGCGAAAAGCTCCTTTTACTACAGTGATAAAACGATCCTCATTTTTTGCCAGGTGATTTTTCTTTCTATCTATTCTAATTAGACTGGACCCCACTTTAGGAGCCGGAATAAAAGCCTGAGGAGGAACATCAATGACTCTATTAATAGTGGTATAGTAGTTCATGAGAACAGTTAATCTCCCTCTCCTTTTGTCTCCGGGTCTAGCCAGGAGTCTTCCTGCCGCCTCCCTTTGCACCATTACCACCATAAATTTGATCCATTCCTTTCGGGCGAGATTTAAGAGAAAAGAAGAAGTTATCTGATAGGGTAGATTTCCCACTATTTTTACTGATTGTGGCTGGTCAAACCTTTTCTCGAAGCAAAACCGCTCGATATCTTCACAGATTATCTTAAGGTTATCGTACTTGGCGAGTTCTTCCCTTAAAATCTGACATAGCTTTTTATCAATTTCCACCCCTATCACCTTTCCGGCACTCTTAGCCAGCCTCTCGGTTAAAACTCCGGTTCCTGCTCCTACCTCAACCACGGTATCAGCTTTAGTAAGCTTTGAGCTCTCTATTATCCTATCAACTATGCGGGGATCAATCAGGAAATTTTGACCCAGCTCTTTTTTGGGAGTAAAATTATATTTCTCCCAGAGATACTCCGTCTTCTCTTTTAATTTCATCCTTAAATGGGGATAAATGGGGACGTGATTATTTTTTTGTCGCCGTTTTCAGGTTTTGACTTGCTTTTTGAGTTAGGACTTAGGACCTCGGACTTCGGACATAGGACTGCCTTTTATCTATTGCTTAATGCGAGGAAAAAGGGGCAGTTCTTTCTTTACTGGGGTTCCCGGGCTTAATCCACCCCAAACGTGAGCCTTGTCCAGAGTTTGACTGCCCAGGTCTTCCTCTATTCCCAACTGAGTCCATATTTTTTGTGCTGACACGGGTATGAAGGGGAAAAGTAGGAGTGCCAGCACCCTTAAAGTCTCTAAAAGGTTATAAAGAACAGTATTTAGCCTTTTTTGCTTATCCTCTTGATTGGCCAGTTTCCAGGGGGCACACCTGTCTATATAGAGGTTAGCTGATTTTATTATTTCCCAGATGTAAGATAAAGCTTCAGAAAAGGAGAGGACATTCATAGCTTCATCCAGTAAGGGAAGGATTTTTTTTACTTTTTCCTGTAAAGTTTTATCTTCGTCGGTCGGAGAAGGCACCTTTCCTCCACAATGCCTCACCACCAGAGGAATGGTTCTATTGAGTAGATTTCCCAGATCATTGGCAAGGTCGCTATTTACTCTTTTGATAAAAAGTGGGGTAGAAAAATTGCCGTCCCCCCCAAAGGGAACCTCTCGAAGAAGAAAGTAGCGCAGTTGATCTGATCCGTGTTGTTTCACCACTTCTTCGGGGTCGATGACGTTCTTTTTAGATTTGGACATCTTCTCCCCCTTTATTTTCCACCAACCATGAGCAAAGACTGTCTGAGGAAGCTCTATCCCTAAAGCCATTAAAAGGGCTGGCCAGATAATGGCGTGGAATCTCAAAATATCTTTTCCCACCAAATGAACATCAGCCGGCCAGAATGAAGAAAACTTATCTTTATTCACCCCATATCCTAAGGCAGAGATATAGTTGATAAGAGCATCAATCCAGACATAGATAGTATGCTCCTTTTCCACCGGGCAGGGTATACCCCAGGCTAGTTTTAGTCTGGTAATGCTAATATCCTTTAGTCCCCTTTTGACAAACTCCACTACCTCATTTTTCCTGCTAGGGGGAAGAACAAAGTCAGGATGGCTCTCAAGATGATCCAGGAGTGGTTTTTGATATCGGGAGAGTCTGAAGAAATAACTTTCCTCTTCTATTTTTTCAGCCTTGCGTCCACATTCCGGACAAAGCTGTCCGTTCCTTAACTGTAACTCTAACCAGAAACTCTCGCAAGGGACGCAGTACCAGCCTTTATAAGTTCCCCGGTAGATATCTTCCTGCTCATAAAGTCTTTGGAAGACCTTACTTACTACTTGAATGTGCCGGGATTCCGTGGTGCGGATAAAATCATCGTTGGAGATAGAGAGCTTCTTCCAGAGATTCTGGAAGTGACTTACCACTTGATCAGCCAGTTCAAGGGGAGTGATACCTTTTTCTTTGGCTGCTCGGTTGATCTTGTCCCCATGTTCGTCGGTGCCAGTTAGGAAAAGAACCTCGTATCCCTTAAGGCGCTTATATCTTGCCAGCGCATCAGCAGCAATGGTGGTGTAGGCATGTCCCAGGTGGGGCACATCGTTAACATAGTAGACGGGAGTGGTCAGATAAAATTTTTTTCTCAAGTCTATCCCTCTTTTGCCGTTCATCCTATCATATGCGAGTCCTCTGTCAAGGCTTAGATAGGTTTGAGCCAGCTAATACTGACTTCCCCTTCCAGATTCTTAAATTCTGGATCTCCAGTTAATACTCGGCTTTTATTTGCTATAGCCAGAGCGGCGGCAAAGCAATCTCCAAGTGCCACAGAGTATTGAGCTTTTAACCTGGCAGCTTGGTAAGTTATTGATCTGTCCACATTTACCAAGCTAATGGGAAGTTGATCCATTGTCAGTATACTCTCCTCCGCCTTAGATTCTCCTTTTGAGCGGCACAGAGCATAGTAAACTTCACCCCAGTTTATTATACTCATTAACAGTAATCTTTTACCCAATTCCGCCTGCCACAAAAGCTCTTCCACTTTCTTTGCTCCCACCTTGTCTTCAAAATAGGCTATCACGGCATAGCTATCCAGTACTATTTTTTCAGAATTCATCACTTTGCATCCTCTTTTCTACCTGCCAAAAGTGCCTTAAGTGCAGATCCACCTTCCCTGAATATACCCCTTGCCTCCTTAACAGGATTAGTCAGAAGTGGCTTAATTACAATTTCTCCATTTCTATCCACGATCTTAACCCTTGTTCCCTTGCTAATGTGATACTTCTTTCGGAGCTTAGCCGGTATCACTATTTGGCCCTTAACTGTAGTCTTAACGATAGCCATTGCACCCTCCTTCG
>JAUWXE010000023.1 GCA_030616535.1 Candidatus Aerophobota bacterium | reverse complement strand
CAACAATTTCCATTTTCTTTATCCTGATGATATATCGATCGAAGAAAAGATCGAAACTATAGCTACCAAAATCTACGGAGCTGATGGGGTAGATTATGCTCCTCTGGCTAATCAGAGGATCAAGCTCTATACCGGTCTTGGATATGACAAGCTCTGCATCAACATGGCCAAGACTCATCTTTCCCTTTCTCATAATCCCGAGTGGAAGGGGGTACCCAAGAATTATAATCTGGCGGTTAGAGATATTAGGGCCTCGGTGGGAGCTGGCTTTCTCTATCCTCTCTGTGGTGTCTTCCCTACTATGCCCGGACTTCCCTCCCGACCCGCCGCTGTTGATGTGGATATTGATGAGGCCGGAAACACCGTGGGATTATTTTGAACCTCAAGGAGGCTAAGATGACCGCAACTCTTATAGATGGAAAAAAAATTGCTAGCGAAATAAAGGAAAAATTGGCCCAAGAAATTAAGATGCTAAAGGAAAAAGGTGTTAGTCCTTGCCTATCCTCGATTCAAGTAGGAGAAGATCCGGGAACCAAAGTTTATGTTCGTTCTCAGAAAAAGTCCTGTGAAAAAATAGGGATTGAGTATAACCTGCACCAGTTTAAAGAGGATGTTTCCCAGAAGGAGCTAGAGGATTTCATTAAGCGCCTCAACGAGGACAAAAAGGTGAGCGGGATAATCTTGCAGATGCCTCTACCTTCCCATATTGACGGACGAGGACTGCAAAGGATGATCAACCCCCAAAAAGATGCCGAAGGAGTCTCTCCGGCTAACATGGGAATGGTAGTCTATGCTAGACCAACCCTGGGACCTTGCACCGCTATGGCTGTAATGGAGCTAATCAAGTCAACCGGAGTAAAGCTCTATGGTAAAGAGGCTGTCATGGTGGGACATAGCGATATTGTAGGTAAACCAACCGCTCTTCTCTTGCTAGATAAATTCGTCACCACCAGTATCTGTCATATTGCCACGGGAGAAAGGGGAACTCTTCCTGAATATGTCAGAAAGGCTGAGATCCTTATTGTAGCCGTGGGAAAAGCTAACTTAATTAAAGGGGAATGGGTGAAGGAAGGAGCCATAGTTATTGATGTGGGGATCAATAGAGTGGAAGGAAAAATTGTGGGAGATGTTGAATTTGAGGTAGCTAAAGAAAGGGCCTCCTTTATAACCCCGGTTCCGGGAGGAGTTGGCCCCGTGACCACCGCTATGTTGCTCAAAAATACAGTAGAGGCAGCAAAGCTACAGGCAAAATAAACTCTAACTACAAAATTGGTCTTCCAACCTCATGGAGCTAGAAGATTCACCACCATCCTCTGGAGGGCTACCTCTGGCTCTTCCCTTCCGGTTTTGATTGATGCCTCCGTCTCAACTAAATCTTCATAGTCACTAATTAACTCGGAGAGGCTAAACTTCTTAGCTGCCTGAAGATAATGATTGGCAAGGTCAGTATAAAATCTAGGATAATAGTTTCTCGGTCCAAAAATAATAGAGCATACCTCCTGAGGAGAAAGCTTCCTCTTTCTCCCTTTAATTCGGAGTAAACTGCGCACCTCATGGACAATCAGGGAATGGATTCTTGAAGGTTTTTCTCCTCTTTCCAGAAGCTGAGAGAGGATAGTAAGGGTTCTGGCAAGATCTTTTTCTCTTATGGCACCCATCAAGTCAAATACTCCCAGCCCCTTTCCTTCTCCGGCTACTTTTTCTACGTCTTCCTTCTTTATTATTCGTGCCGGATGGGTGAAGATGATCAGCTTTTCTATCTCCTGGTTTAAGTTTTGAAGGTCATTTCCTATTCTTTCTCTAAGATAAATTAAGGCCTCGGGGTCAATTTCTTTTCCCTCTTTTTCAATCCTCTCTTGAATCCAATCTATGATTTCCTCATCCCATAAGGGATAAAAAGAGACGGTCTTACCATTTTTTTGAAGTTCCTGGTATAGTTTTCTTCTTCGGTCAAATTTTCCGGTGAGGCAAACCAGGCAGCTACTCTTCACTGTGTTTTCTAAATAGCTGGCCAGGGTTCTTTGATCCTTTTCGGACCATTTGTCTACCGCATCCACTACCACCAGACGATACTTTCCTTTAAAGGGAAGAGTAGAGACCGACTCTATTATCTGGACAGCATCCACATTAAGAGCAGAAAGCTTCTCATAGTTGAAATCCTCATAATCGGGAAGGATTATCCTTTCTTTAAGTTTTTTTAGAGCTTCTTGCTTTAAATAATCCTCTTCTCCCTCAAAAAGATAGGCTGGAGCAATCCTTTCGGCCTCCAGCTCCCTTAAGAATTGTTGATATTTCATTTCCCCAAGCTTGCTAGCTATTGTTGAATCTCTTACCTATTTTAATTATTTTACCAGTTTCTGCCGAATCTTTTTCGGCAAGGACTATCTCGAGCGAATATCTCGCTGCCCGGGCAGTGGCTTGAGCAGGTTCTTGGTCATTTTCCACGCTATCGACAAAGTATTTTATTTCGGAAAAATATCCTCCTAATTGAGCAATGTTTCCCTCTGTATTTGCGGATGGGACAAGCTCTTGCTGAACCTCCGGATACTCCACTTTCCGGCCTGATTCGTAAATAGCTAAGGTCTTCTCGGCTCGGGAGTTAAATTCCACCACTCCTTTTTCAAATAAGGCAGTGTAGGCCATGGTGAAAGGAAAATTCTCCGGCATATCCCAACCTCCCTCGGCAAAGGCTATCACGTTATCAGCGAAAGTGAAGGTAGTAAATACATGGCCGTAGGGAAGAGAATGGCTTGAGGCGTAGCAAATCAGGGAAAGAGGTTTTCCTAGAAGATACAAAAGATAATCAGTGTCATGGATATGTAGGTCTAGCAAAGCTCCACCACTACGTTTAGGGTCGGTAAGCCAACTATCCCAAGCCCAGTCAGGGGTAGGACTGAGCCTGATACAAGTTATGTTAAGAAGTTTCCCCAATTTGCCACTGTCGTAAATCTCTTTTAGCTTAATATATTCCGGCCAGAAACGAATTACCTGACCAATCATGAACTTCACTTTTGCCTTTTCTGCGGTATCTATCATTTCATCAGCATCTTCGGTGGTTAAGGCTATGGGTTTTTCGCATAGGATATGCTTACCTTCTCGGGCAGCCTTGACCGCATATTCCTTGTGTAAAAAAGTTGGCAGGCATATATCCACCACGTCGACCTTTTCTTGATCCAACAAGTCCTCAGCGCTTGAATAAGCAGTGGCTCGGTGTCTGTCAACTAGTTTCCCGGCCTTATCCAGATCTCTATCAGCTACGGCTACCAGCTCGGCATTAGGTAGATTACCATAGACCTCAGCATGCATACCTCCCATAAACCCGGCTCCTAAGATTCCAACTTTAACCATCTTTCCCTCCTTTGAAAATAGACAATTTTTGACACTACCAAATAGACACAAGATTTGGTTTTAAGACTTTTATTTATCTACTCAGGATGAAATCCATGCTTTTGGAGGTATTGTAAAGAAGAGCCTCCGGATGCTGTGAATAAGGAGGAAGGATTTCCGCAGTTAGCCAGCCATGGTAGCCTATTTCCTCAAGAGCCTTCATAACCTCAGCCCAGTTAACATCCCCTTCCAGGAGATCAACGAAACCATTAACATTTCCTACGGCTGTCTTGAAATCCTTAATATGGACCTTTTTTATTCTCTTTCCCAGGACCCTGATCCAGTGTTCAGGATAACCAGTAAGGAGGCTGTTTCCCACATCAAAATAGGCACCCAGATAAGGAGATCCAATTTTATCAATAAAGTCCCTCATTTCCAGAGGAGAGAGTAAGAATTTGTTCCAAACATTTTCAATACCCATAGAGACTTTATATCTTTCAGCCGTGGGAACACATTCCTTAAGAGCATCCAGCGATCTTTCATAGGCAAGATGATAGGGTACAACTTCTGCATTCGGTTTAAAGAAGACATCCACTGTGCCGGGGATCACCAGGACCGCATCCACACCCAAATAGGAAGCGAGCTCCAACATTCTCCTCACAATATCCTTAGCCTTCTCTCTTGTTTTATCATCAGAACTGGTAAGAGAATAGTTCCAAAGCAGGCCTGTAGCTAGACTACTTAACTCAATTCCCACATCTTTAGATGCCTGAACTATTTTTTTTATATCCTGTCTGGTGGAGTTAAGAGTTAGCTCGCCGACCTCAGCCACCGCCAGCTCTACGCCCTCAAAACCTGCCTCCTTAGCCTTCTTCATACAACCCCTAAGGTCAAGTTTGGACTTGCCTTCCACCCCCCCGGGAAAAGACCAGTAACTAATACTTTTTTTCATTAATCCCTCCCTTAAGCTTCACCCTCCAAACTTGGTAATGTAATTATGGGTCTTGTATCTTTTTACCATCTCAGAGTTCAGAGGGTATACTCCATGTTTTCTTGCTGTATCTATCACTTTCTCTTCCTACGCTCCTTGGCCGTAAGCTCGTATACCTTCTTTAATAGATCCCTATCTGCTTCTGTCTGCTTTACTCCCCGACGCTCCATTACCAGCCTGGCCACTTCAATCACTTTATCGAGCCTGTTTTCCACAAATCCGGCCTCGCCTCCCCAGCTAAAGGAAGGAATAAACTTAGGAGTGGTACCTCCTCCAAAGATACTGCAGGCTGCCCCAATTACACAGCCTGCTTCAAGGAGAGTTCCTATACCTGTCTTGGTGTGATCTCCAATAAATGAGCCTGTCTTAATCTCCCCCGTATCGACTGCCCCAACGCTAAGGTGCACTTTTACTTTGCCGTAGGTGGTCTTAAGGTCACTTGTGGTAGTTAAGGCGGCCAAGTTTACCCACTCCCCCACATAGGAGTGTCCGATAAAGCCATCATGGTGCTTATTGCTATAGGCATAAAAGATTGACTTTTCAATCTCCCCGGCCATCCTACATACAGGCCCGACACTGCATCCCTCTCTTATTTTCGCTCCATCTATTATGGTTCCTTTTCCAATATAGGAGGGTCCGTCAATAACGGTGGGAGGGCGAATCTTTACTTCTTCCCCAATATAAATGGGCCCGTCTTCGGCATTTAGCACCACCCCTGGCTCTATTCTCGATCTTTTCCCTATGTAAATTTGAGAAGCGTTAATGAGGTAAGCACCTTTATCCACACTACCCTCTATACCACTTTTTCCCTTTAGCTTAAAATCAGTCCTTATGGCCTCACCATTAAGCCTTATCAGATCCCAGGGATATTCTAGCAGCTTAACCTCAACTTCTTCTACTTTAACCATCTGTTTTGCCTGAGCCAGAGTCTCCTCAATTTTCTCCGCTGACCCAAAGGAAAGTTTCCTTAAAATATCTTTGTTCAGCCGGGCGTAGACAATGTCTTGCCCCTGAATACCTATCTCCTCCTCCCCCTCCAAAGCTATTTCCTCCTCAAGGAAAAGCAACCTTCCATTAACAAAGAGGAGACCCTCGTCATTTAGGTTCTCCAGTTGATTAACTCTGGTCTTCTTTATCCTCTGCGAGGTAACCCTGGAGAGATGCTTCCTGCAGAGAAGATGCAAATTATCCTGCGAGATCCGACTGATCTTCTCCCACAAAGTGCTAATTCCACATCTTAGGTCATATACTGGTCTGGTCAGGGCAAGGGGATAAAAATTTTCCACTTTCCTATCTTCAAAGATACATAAAGCTCTGGTCATCTTTTCTCTGCCTCCAGTTTTTCCCCTTATCTTTTCTGCTACCGGCTTAGTTTTTTGTCTCAAATTCTTAACTGTTTACTTATTTAAGTCTAAATTTGAAATGCATAGGTGAGGATTCTAGGTAAGTCTATCATGAAAAGGAGTGAATTGTCAAGGTTTGACCATTAGCTTCTTTTCGTTTCCCTAAGTTTATTCTCTATATACTTAACTGCTTCTCCCACAGTTTGTATTCTCTCCGCTTCTTCAGGTGGGATCTCAATGTCAAACTCAGCCTCAAAAGCAACCATAAGTTCTATACCGTCGATGGACTCGGCGCCCAAATCCTGCACAAAGTGGGCCTTATCAGTGACCTCGTCCTCTCTTACCTTTAGTTGTCGCATAATTATTTTCTTTACTCTTTCTTCTATAGACACATTTTACCTCCCGTTGCTAGATCTATCTTCTACTTCTCTCTATAAGGCGATCTCTTTCTTTTTCGGTTGTCTTGAAAACCTCTTTTAACATCTCAACTTCTTCCAGGCTCATAGTTACACCTCTTCGGCTTATTACCATCTTTGCTGTATTTATCGTTTTCTCAAAACCATATCCTTTGTAAAACTTTCCGTTTAGGCACCAGGTAAAGGAAGGAACAAACTTGGGCAGCACTCCGGCGGCAGCTACTACATTGCTACTTGCCCCAATTACCGTGCCCGTGTTAAGCAGACAACCAATGCCCAGCTTGCTGTGATCTCCAATGAATGAACCCACTTTAACTAGCCCTGAGTCCTGAAGTTTTCCCTTAATATGCACCTGAACTGAGCTATAATCATTTTTGAGATCGCTATTGGTGCAAAGAGCTCCCAGATTAACCCATTCTCCTACATAGCTATGGCCGAGGAAACCCTCATGGGGTTTATTAGAGAATCCATAAATGATACTTTCCTCTACCTCGCCCCCTATCCGGCATGCCGGTCCGATAGAAGTTCCCTCCCCAATCTTAGCCCCTAGAATCTGTGACCTTTTTCCAATATAGGATGGACCCCTGATATGACTGTGGGCAAAGACTTTCGCTTCCTCATCAATATAAATAGGACCTTCTTCAGTATCCAAAAGAACCAGAGGTTGAATCTTGGCTGATTTTGCCACAAATATGTTATCCTCTTTTCCATAAATTCTAGCCGAAGAGGAAAATTCTCCCTGGATACCTTTGTTGTTTTTAAAATCAAAGTCTTCTCGCAGAACCCGAGAGTTGTTTTCTATGAGATCCCAGGCATAGGTAATCAGGCCAGCTTTTATTTGCCTTTTCTTTAATCTTTGCTTGAGAGAGGTGAAAAGTTCTGTAAAATCTGAAGAAAAACAGTCCTTCATCCTCTTTGCTCGGACCCGCAAATAGAGAATATCCTTTCCGCAAACTCCCGCCTCTTCTTGACCATCCTGGCTTAACTCTCCCTCGCCCAATAGCCAACGTCCGTTAATAAAGAGGGTATCCTCATTCTTTAAAACATTTGTGTTATTAACGGAAACCCCTGGTTTGTTTTTTTGAAAAATGGGGACAAGATAGTCTCGCATAAAGTAAGAGATTTTCTCTCCAGGAAAACTCCTCAAGATTCTCTCTCTTAAAGTAATCTGCCCACATCTTAACTCAAAAACCGGTCGAGTCAAAGATAAGGGGTAAAGGCTCTCGTATCCCTCATCTTCAAATATGCAGACCCTCATATTTTAGACCTCCTCGTATTTAACTAGAGAACATATTGTTGATTTCATTATCTGGCCACCAATCTACGCACTACCTGCCAGGTCTCGTGGGCAATTATGGCTTCTTCATTGGTAGGAATAACTAGAATCTTACCTGGGGAGGTTTCAGCACTGATAAGTCTGGCACTCTTGCTTGGGGTCTTGTTTTCCCTCTCATCCAAATAGATCTCTAAAAATCCCAATCCCTGGCAGATCCTGCTTCGCACATGCGGTTGGTTCTCACCGATACCTGCAGTGAAGACTAAGACATCTAATCCTCCCAAGATAGCGCTATAAGCCCCTATATATTTTTTAACCCGGTAAATAAATATTTCCAAGGCCAATTTTGCCCTTTGATTGCCTTTTTGTGCTTCCCTTTGGATTTCTCTTAGGTCATTGCTTAAACCAGAGATTCCTAGGAGCCCACTTTGCTTATTAAGAATATTATCCATTTGGTTAATTTCGAGCTTTTCTTTTCTCATCAAAAACAAAACTGCTGCTGCATCGATATCACCGCAGCGAGTTCCCATAACTAGACCCTCCAGGGGAGTAAACCCCATTGAAGTATCTATAGATTTTCCCTTATCTATAGCAGCGATACTGCACCCGTTGCCCAAATGACAGGTGATAATTCTTAGATCTTTCAACGGCTTCTTTAAAATTTTCGCTGCCTCGTAAGCAACATAGCGGTGGGAAGTTCCATGGAATCCGTATCTTCTGATTCTATATTTTTCATAGTATTCATAAGGCAGAGCATACAAAAAGACTTTGGGGGAAAGAGTCTGGTGAAAAGCAGTGTCAAAGACGGCCACCTGAGGTACTCCCGCAAGTAAGCTCCTTGCTGCCTCTATTCCCATAAGATTAGGGTAATTATGCAAAGGAGCTAGAAAAATATAGGATCGAATGGTTTCCATCACTTTATCATTGATCAAAATAGGCTCAAAGTATTTCTCTCCTCCATGCACTACTCGATGCCCCACGGCGGAAATCTCTGAAGTATCTTTAATTAAGCCATTATCTTTGTCGGTCAAGAAATCAAGGATCCTTTCCAATCCCTGTTGATAATGGACAATCTTTCCTTTTTTCTTGATGATTCTTTTTCCTATCCAATGAGTTTGGAAGGAATTGACCTTACCTATTTCCTCTATTAAACCCTTAGCTAGAGGCACTTTCTTCTTTATTTCAAAAAGTTGGTACTTTATGGAGGAACTTCCACAATTTATGACCAAGATATTCATCTTTGATTCTCTTTGTCTTGTGCCTGGACTGCGGTAAGAGTAATTACGGTGACTATATCCTCTACGCTGGCCCCACGAGATAAATCATTGATGGGCCGGTTGAATCCTTGCAGGATAGGACCATAGGCCTGGCCTTGAGCCAAATGCTGTACTAATTTATAGGAAATATTAGCTGAATCTAGGTTAGGAAAAATTAAAACATTAGCTTTGCCCGCCACCTTGCTGCCCTTAACCTTGCTCTGAGCTATTTCTGGAATTAGGGCAGCATCAGCCTGAAGGTCTCCGTCAACCAGGAGATGAGGAGCCTTTCTTTGAATGATTCGAGTAGCCTCTATCACCTTATCCACCGAGGGATGAGAGGCACTCTTTTTGGTAGAAAAGGAAAGTAGAGCCACCCTCGGTTCCCAGCCCAATAAAGCCTCGGCACTTCTAGCGGTAGAGATAGCTATTTCTGCCAATTGCGAAGGATTAGGATCAGGATTGATAGCAGCATCGGCAAAGATTAAAAGTCCTTCTTCGCCCAAAGAAACATGGGGTATCCTCATAATAAAAAAGCTGGACGGAATGGAGATACCTTCTCTCAATCCTATCATGAGAATTCCCGATTTTATTACGCTGGCCGTAAGATTAATTGTCCCGGCTACCAGACCATCTGCCTCTCCCAATTTGACCATCAAGGCTCCCAAATTAAGGCTCTTTTTTAGAATTAACCTGGCCATCTTTTCAGAGACAGAATGATCTTTCCTCATCCTACAATAGAAAGAGACGTACTCGGATATCTTAGGAAAGTTGAGAGGGTCAATTATTCTTAAGTTAGCCAAACCTATCCCTAAATGGTCAATCTTTTCCTTAATTTTCTTACTATTTCCCAGAAGAAGAGGATGGGCTATTCCTCCCTCGCTAACTATCCCTGCCGCTTTTACGATTCTCTCCCCCTCTCCTTCGGGAAGAACGATTCTTTGAGGGCTTTTCCTGGCTTTCTTTTTGAACAGGTTTATTATATCCATTATTCTCCTTATTACATTTCTAAATTGGATCTTATCTTTACCTAACCTCCAGTTTTTCAGCCATCCTTTCGGCATACCTATAGTAGTCTTTCCGCTTTAAATTTTTAGCCGCTTCCTCATCCACGACAATAATCACCTTGGGGTGAAGCTGAAGTAAAGAAGCGGTAGTCTCAGCACTCACCGGCCCTTCTATACATCTTTTAACAGCCTCAGCTTTATTAGCCCCACTAGCCAGAAGAAGACACTCCCTGGCCTCAGAGATGGTACCCAGCCCCATGGTAATAGCATAGCGAGGAACATCCTCTTTTCTCTCAAAGAAGCGAGAGTTATCCTCCACTGTCTCTTCGGTCAGGGTTTTTATCCTTGTCCTTGAGCCTAAAGAGGAACCTGGCTCATTAAATCCGATGTGCCCATCCCTTCCTATTCCCAGAATCTGCAGGTCAATTCCCCCCTCTTCTTTTATCTTCTGCTCATACCAGTTGCAGAAAGCCTCTGCGTTTTCTACCTCACCTCTAGGGATATAGACATTCTCCGGTTTGATATTAATGTGATTGAAAAGATTATACCACATAAAGTAGTGGTAACTCTGGGGGTGATCCGGGGAAAGTCCACAGTACTCATCCAGATTAAAGGTTCTCACCTTGGAAAAGTTAAGCCCTTTTTCTTTGTGAGCCTTGATAAGCTCCTGGTACATTCCCACCGAAGTACTGCCGGTGGACAGACCTAAAACCAGATCAAGCTTTCGGTGAAGTCTATCCGAGACGATCTTGGCCGCCTTCCTGCTCATCTCCTCATAATCCTTGACGATGATCACCCTCACCTTTTCCTCCTTTTCAAAGCCTCTTCATGAGGTATTCTTAATCTGTTTTCATATTTAATATTCGCATGGCTGTCTCACCAAATATCTTATTTTGAGTGGCTTTGTCTACCTTTAAAGCTTCCAGTACTTGTCGGTAATTAGCTACTACCTTTTTAATCTGACTAAAATGGACGTCGGAGCCAAAAACAATTTTGCCCCAGGCGCCCTCCCACCAGAAGTAATTTCGAAAGAACTCGGGAGTTTTTCTTACCCAGCCAGGAATTGATCCGCTGATGTCAAAATAAACATTAGGATTAAACCTGAGTACATCCGCCGCTTCTCTAAACCAGGGACCACCAAGATGAGCGCCAATTAAGGTAAGATGAGGGAAGGCTCGGGCAATGGTATCCAGATAAATGGGACGCATCCTCTCAGAAGAAATATCATAAAATTTATCTTTACCCGTCCGCTTAACCATTCCAGTATGAAAGAGAATAGGCATCTCATGTTTTTCGGCTTGTGCATAATAGGGGTAAAACTCCTTATCATCGTAATTTTTGGTGGGATTGATCACTTTCAGGCCCCGAAATCCTTCCTGGTAAAGCTCATCGATCCTTTCTACTGAATCTTTCCCTAATCTTAGGTGACCAAACCCAATTATAAGGTGAGGATATTTGAGAAACGCTTGTTTTACTTCCTCGTTGCCCAGCTCATCATAGAGAGAACCAAGCCCGTTGAGACATATCTTACTAACTCCCAGTCGCTGTGCCTCCCTAACCAGATTTTCTAGATACCCTTCCTCCTTCAAAAGATGACAATGCAAATCGACTATTATTGTCTTATTCCTTTCTAGGTCCTTCGATATGGTATTATGTTATACCAATATTATGAAAAACAATCCCTGTAATTTGTTTACCCTCTTTTTCCCATCTCTCGAGTCAGATTAACCACAATATCGTAGCGGTCTCCCCGATAAGCAGACTTTAGAGCTTCAATTGGGCGATTGTCAGCCAAGTATGAAACCTGCTCACCTACCAACAAAGGGGATCCTGCAGGAATTTGCAAGAGCTCGGCTTCTACGCTATCGGCTACGTCGGATGAAATCCGCTGAACCGCAGCTACCACTTCGAAACCCAAATCTCTCAAGGCTAGATTTAGCGACTGGCTTGTCCAGTCCAGTTGTTTTTCATAAATTTCATGGCAAAGATTCTCTGGAAGATAGGCAGTCTGAATAGTCATGGGCTCTTCATCTGCCAACCTTAGTCTTGCCAGTTTAATGACCCTGTCTGACTCACTCAGTCTCAAAGAGTTCATTATCTCCCAGGTCGGTCGTTCCAGTTTAATCTCCAGGACTTTAGAACTTGGTTTTAGCCCTCGATTAAGCATGTCCTGAGTATAACTAATTAGTTTGTTAACCTTCTCATAAACTTTGGGTTGGCTAACGAATGTACCCCGTCCCTGTTCCCGTCTCAATATCCCTTGATAAACCAGATGTCCAATCGCCTCCCTCACCGTTATTCGACTGACTCCGAATTGCTCGGCTATTTCTCTTTCGGTAGGGAATAGATCACCCGGTTTATATTTACCGCTTGAAATCTTATCCTCCAGGATTTGCCGGAGCTGGTATGACAGAGTAAAAGGAGAATTCCTTTTTATAGTTGTCACCATCTTACCCCCTTTCTACAGTTATGTATAATATTATACCAATTTTTGCATGTGTCAACCCCGCTCAGAAAAGTTTCAGGCACTTGACTAGAAAAATAAATGTGCTAGATTAAGTTAGATCTTTCTTTTGAAAAGAAAAAGCTAAAAATAAGGCCAGAGGGAGGTGAAAAGCGGGTAGGCCGTTAGCTTGAGGATGAAAGAAAGCCTCTAAAAAGAAAAGGGTCAGATAATTAAGTTTCTTTTACCGAGGCTTTCAGGGAAAAATGAGCCAGGTCGATTAAGACAAAAGGAAGTTTTCCAAAGGGAGACATTGAATAATGAATCTCTTTGAAAGCTCGGATGGACAAATAAATTACGTTAATCTCTTCTGGAGGGATTGAAAAATGAGATGTATTCATAAAAATCGAAAATTTTTGCTTTTATGTTACAGCCTGGTTGCAGCTCTTGTGATTTTGACTGCTTTT
>JAUWXE010000087.1 GCA_030616535.1 Candidatus Aerophobota bacterium | reverse complement strand
TTGGGCATGGCTAATTCCAAGATTTTTAGCTTTACTCTGCCCGCGTCTCTCTTTGTGTTTTAGATATTTTAGGGAAGCCGAAGGATTTTTCTCCTCCACCATCTTCTTAGTACCATCGCTTGAGCCATCGTCAACCACGATGATTTCGTATTGATCCTTCGGGTAATCCTGACAAAATAAATACTCAAGGGATCTGTCCAGTATATTCTTTCTGTTATAGGTGGCAATGACTACACTCACCTTCATCAAAACAGCCTCACTTTATATTTTCTCATACCATCTCTTAGACCCTGGGCATAGGCATGAAGCAGCTTCCATTTTATAAGTAGGTTCAGCCACCACCGGCTACCCTTCTTTGCAGCACGTAAAATTAGTCTTTCTCCAAAGTCTTTGTCTATCCATCCAATTAGTTTATCAAAAATAAGGCTTTGCGGTCTTATACCAAGTTTTACTGTAAAATGCGGATGTTTTTTGTAGTATAGAACAGCGTTTCTCCCTTGCTCTCTTTTCTTTTCACATAAGGGGGGTAGATCAGACAAATTAATATTTTTCTTGTAGTGATAGACTATGGCGTTAATATTCCTCTTTGCCTTGAGGCCAAGTTTTTTAAGTCTTAGTCCCAATTCCCAGTCATGCCATCCAAATCCGGTGAATTCCTCATCAAAACCGCCCACCCTGATCAAAGATTTTCTCTTCACCGACAGATTAGAAGTAATAAATGAGGGACCTGAAAAATCAAAGAGCCATTTTTTAATTTTTCTTCTATTTGTGTCGACAAATACATTATCTAAGCGATCAGTTCTAACTGTGGGACCACTAACCACAACATCGCCAAGTTTTTGATGAAATTTCACGTGTTCTGATATAAAATTGGGAGGGGTAAAAATATCCGAATCAACAAAAATTATAATCTCACCCCGAGCTTTTTCTATTCCCAGGTTACGGGCAAAGTGTGGACCACGTTGTTCTTGCCACAAGCATCTCAGGTCTACTTTAGAACCCATTTTGGACTTAACCATCTCTCGGGTACCATCGGTCGAGCCATCATCAACCACGATGATCTCGTATTCATCCTGGGGGTAGTTTTGCACCATCAAATAATCAAGAGTTTTAGCCAGTATCTCCTTTTGATTATGGGTAGGAATAATAGCACTCACCTTCTTTATCTTTTCAGTATTCATTCTGCGGATATGTTCTTATTCAATCTTTCTCTTAGAGTAACTGCGATTTCCTCTACTATAGTACCTACAACTTTTTCCCAGGTGAAATTATTTACTGCCCTCAAGAACCCCTCACGCCCGAATTTCTCCATCATATGAGGATTTTCAAATAAATAAATGACCCGCTCTGCTATCTCTTTGGGATTCTTCGGTTTTACTATAAACCCGGTCTTCCCATGTTCAATGATGTAGGGTATGGACCCAACATCGCTTCCTATACAGGGTAGCTTATAGGTCATCGCTTCAATCCAGACATTTCCCCAGGGTTCAAATAGGCTGGGCATCACAAAAATTTGAGCTCTTTCATAGTACTTCTGGAGCTGGTCAGGATTTAACTTACCCACAACCTCAACTCCATCAATTCTTACCCTTGGTCTACAGCCAACAATAATCAATTTAGCATCTTTAAATTTTTTCTTTGCAATCTCAAAAGCCTGGAGGAGATCTTCTCCTCCTTTTCTTTTAAAGTCTCGTCCAACAAAAAGAAGAACTCTGTCCTTATATGACTTTTCTCTAAATTCAGGGTTTTTATTTAGGTTAGTGGTGATATTCGAACCACCCCCGACCGCCATCACCTTTTTTGGATCCAGGCCATAGGAATTTATTAAAGAAGTCCTCACGTGGGGACCCATAACAAAAACTCTGTCTGCCTTTAAGTAAGTTTCTTTCTCTAGTCTCTGCCACTTTGGACAAGTTCTAAAGTGAAGTTTGAATTCGTCTTTGAATGGGGTCTCCTGTGTTAATCTATTGGTGTTGTCAGTAAATATAAAGGAAGGGATGTCAGGTTTATTTTGTGAAAAAGAGAAAAGAGTCTGAGTCATTAGCACTGCATCAATTTTCCTTTTCCCATAATTTCTTATAGCTTCCTCAGAGTACCGGGTCATCTTATTAAAAGCAAAAGGAGTTCTCCAATGATAGTATTTCCACTCTCTACCGTATTCATTTATTGCTGTTAAATCACACAGGAAAGAGTTGAGAAAAGACGAGAGTCTCAATTTACCCCAGACTGGCCGAACGGCGGCAGTTGGATTAATTACATCAGCTACATTGATACGGCTATTTTTGGAGAAGGCTGTTATCAGACACTCATTGGTTCCTGAAAATGTCCCTGCCACTAAAAAAAGAATATTCAAAGCCATCCCTCTGCCTAACTTAATAGCTTTGCGTAAATTTCTTCGAGTCGACTTGTCTGCTTGTATAAATTAAACTTCTCCTCCACAACCTCTCGACCCTGTGATCCCAGCTTCTCCCAGAGCTCTGGATGGGCTATGAGGTAGCCGAGTCGGTCTACCAGCCCCTCAATATCTTTTTCAGGGACTAGAAAACCTGTCTTTTTGTCTATCACCAGCTCAGGGATCCCGGCATGATTGGTTGATACTATCGGCAGTCCCGTGGCCATAGCCTCCTTTATGGTATTGGGAATCCCTTCTCTATTTCCATCCCAAGCGGTGACATTAGGGGAAAGAAAGATATCTGAGGCTTCCATTTGCCTTTGGACTTCCTCATGGGATAGCATCCCCAAGAATTGAACCCTAGGGGAAAGATTAAGGGAATCTACCAGACTTTCCATCTTACCTCTTAACTTCCCATCACCGATAAGGGTTAAAGCTACACTTTTATGAGCCTTACCGAGCTTGGCAAATGCTCTTATTCCATATTCAAAGCCCTTCTTTTCCACAAATCTTCCACACATCAAAATCTTTATTCTTTCCCCATCCGGGGGTTTTTTTCTGAACCTAAACTTATTAACATCCACACCCCCGTAATGGACAACTATTTTCTGGGGAGCGCAGCCTAAATCGACCATCTCTTTCTTGGTATCCTCTGATCTTGCCAGAAATAGGTCCCCCTTTTCAAATAAAGTTTCCTGTCGTCTAAGGTACCACCAGCTTTTACTTATCGATGTCACCAGCGCCCCATGAAAACTGGTCACCAGAGGAATGTTTAGCTTCTTAGAGACGGGAAGCATTCTTATTCCTCCATGTCCGAAGTAGGCTCTGATAAGTCTCACCCCTTCGGCTAAAAGTACCCTTTTGAAATATCCTCCTTTTAACCTTCCTAACCAGGAAAGATTTGACTTCGAAAAGATCTTTAACTCAGGGAAAAGGTAATTCTGATTCCACATCTCTTCGGCAAGAAAAATTGGAGTAAAAGTTTTCAAATTGTTTAGCTCCTCATAAACATAAGTCCTAAATCCCCGATATCTTTCCACAAAATAGGCTATTTTCACTCCCGTAACTACCCCGCCTCTATCTATCATTTAAACGAATCATTTTTTCAAAATCTTCTCTATAGTCTTTTTCTCCCTTAATTATATGGAGACGACTAACAAAAGGACATCTACAGGATTTAGCCCTGCAAACCCTTGCCTCATCAAACAATTTTAAATCTCCTTTAAAAATATTGCTTAAATTGGTCGAATCGCCTGGACATCGACTCACCTTCCCATCAGGATGAACTCGTATGAAATTCTTTCCTGCTCCACAAAGTCTTCCCGTGTATGATGGTAGACCCAAGATAAGCTTCGCTGCTATAGGATCAACTGAATACTTTTTTATTAATGACCTTTCCTCCTCAGTGTAACTCTCAGGATAATGTCTTTTTCTTAGCCGGAATCTTATTTCATCGTAATATCCCCGAAAAATCTTGGGCTGCAGGGTCAGACCATAAGATTTGAAAAGGGCTACATACTCTTCTAATCTTTTTAAGATGGGTGGGTAGGTAACAAGAGAAAGAATGGTGGAAAATCCAGCGCGTCTTAGTAACGACACCTTCTCGATGAACTTGTCAACTTTTCCTCTCTTCTCCACCTCAGACACATGAAAGGCACAATGCAGATAAACTATTTTGTCTGGATCAATTCTATCCACAAATTTTTCCATACCACAGGAAAGGTTGGTGTCAATATGGACGAAATGATTCCTGGTTAGCTTTTCCACTATTTCAACCAGTCTTGGATACAAAAAGGGCTCTCCTCCACTGATACCGATCCACCAGGTGAACCCGGTATCATCAAAACTTCTGGCTATCTCGTCGGAAGAATATCTCCCCACCGCCGGATGCTCTTTCTTAGTATGACCGAAACAATATTCACAGTCAAAATTGCAGGCAGTGTTAAAATGCCATAAACTAAAATGAGTAATATTTTTTAGAGTCCCCTTTTGCAACTTTCAAGATCCTTTAGTTCAATAAACTTCTATAAATTTTTTCGAGTTTTCTCACCTGCTTAAATAAATCAAACTTCTCCTCCACAACCTCTCTCCCCCTTGATCCTAGTTTCTCCCAGAGTTCCCGATGGGCTATGAGGCAGCCGAGCCGATCTACCAGGGCATCAACATCTTTTTCAGGAACTAGAAAACCTGTCTTTTTGTCTATCACCAGCTCAGGGATCCCGGCATGATAGGCTGACACTACTGGTAGTCCCGTAGCCATAGCCTCCTTTATAGTATTGGGAATTCCTTCTCTGTCTCCATTTCGGGCCGCAAGGTTAGGGGAAAGAAAGATATCCGAGGCTTCCATTTGCCTTTGCACTTCCTCAT
>JAUWXE010000011.1 GCA_030616535.1 Candidatus Aerophobota bacterium | reverse complement strand
TTGGCATCACCCACAATAGGGATATCGACCCTCACATTCTTACTTATGGCAGTGGGATCAATATCTATATGGATTATCTTGGCATGGGAGGCAAATTCCGATATCTTGCCGGTTATTCGGTCGTCAAACCTCGCTCCCACAGCAATAAGTAGATCCGTGTCACTAACTGCATAATTAGCATAACGGGTTCCATGCATTCCCAGCATCTTTAAGGAAAGAGGATCGTCTTCCGGAAAAGACCCCAATCCCATCAGGGTAGTGGTCACAGGAATATTGATGCGACGAGCGAATTCGGCTAATTCGGATGATCCTCCTGAACTAATCACTCCGCCTCCAGCATAAATAACAGGTCTCTCGGACTCCTCTATAGCTTCGGCAGCCCGTTTAATCTGTTTGGGATTACCCTTATAGTTAGGATTATAGCTTCTAATCTGAACTTCTTCAGGATAAGGAACTGAAGTCTCTCCGGTTAGTACGTTCTTGGGAAGATCTATTAATACCGGTCCCGGCCTACCAGTACTGGCGATGTAAAAGGCTTCCTTTAAAACCCGGGGTAGCTCATCTACATCCTTGACTAGATAGTTATGTTTGGCTATAGAATAAGTTATTCCCGTTATATTTGCCTCCTGAAAGGCATCGTTTCCAATCATGGAGGTGGGAACCTGGCCAGTAAGAACAACTAGAGGGATGGAATCCATGCAGGCAGTAGCAATTCCGGTAACCAGGTTTGTCGCTCCTGGCCCGGAGGTAGCAATACATACTCCTACCCCGCCGGTAGCTCGGGCGTATCCATCCGCAGCATGGGCAGCTGCTTGTTCATGACGGGTTAAGATGTGTTTGATTTTCGGCGTATCGTAAAGGACATCATAGAGAGGAATCACCGCTCCCCCTGGAAATCCAAATATGGTTTTTACTCCCTCCTTTAATAAAGCCTCAACTACTACCTGAGCTCCGCTTCTCTTCACCCCAAAATCTCCTTAACTTTATTTTCTTCCGCAACAATACTTATATTTTTTTCCACTACCGCAGGGACAGGGATCGTTGCGACCGATTTTTGTCTTGCCCCTTCGGAAAGGAACATGCCTTTCCTGACTAACAGGCATGCTTTCCTTTCCCTGATCAGCTCCCACTAGAGCCGGCTGAGGAACCTGAGGAGTTCCTACTAAAACTCTTTCCCGGGAAGGCTCTCGGGAAATTTCCACCTTGAATATGAGCTCAGTCACATCTTCTTTGATGCGCTGCGTCAACTCCCCGAACATCTCAAAAGCTTCTCTCTTGTATTCAATTAAGGGATCACGTTGTCCATATCCCCGCAGTCCAATCCCTTCTTTTAGACCATCCATACTATAGAGATGATCCTTCCATTGAGAGTCTATAGTGTGCAGGAGAATCATTCTTTCCAATGCCCGCATCAGCTCCTCTCCCAGTCTTTCTTCCTTCTTCTGGTAAGCCTTTCTTACCTCCTGTGCGATCATTTTGATTAACTGCTTGCGGTCATAGATCTCCTTTAAACTATCATAGGCAAAACTAATGGGAAAAATTTGTTCTAACCTTTTAATCAAGCCCCTTATATCCCACTCTTCCGGTCTGACTTTTTCTTCAGCATATAAAGATACCAAATTCTCAATGGTATCATCTATCATTCCCAGAATATCTTCCCTTAGATTTTTTTCCTCCAGGACACTCTGTCTTTCCTTATAGATTACTTCCCTTTGCTTGTTCATCACATCATCGTATTCTAAAAGCTGCTTTCTTATGTCAAAGTTTCTCCTTTCAACTTGCTGCTGCGCTCTTTCCAGGGCGCGAGTCACCCAGGGATGCTCAATAGGCTGATCCTCAGGAATTTTTAACCTCTCCATGAGGGAGGCAATCCTCTCCGAGCCAAATATCCGCATTAACTCGTCCTCTAGAGAAACATAGAACTGGCCAGCACCCGGAGATCCCTGTCTACCACTTCTTCCTCGAAGCTGATTATCAACTCTGCGAGCTTCATGACGTTCAGTGCCGATGACAAACAATCCTCCTAACTCCTCAACTCCCTCCCCCAGTTTGATATCGGTTCCTCTTCCAGCCATATTGGTAGCTATGGTTACGGCTCTTCTTTGCCCCGCTTGAGCCACAATTTGAGCCTCCTTCTCATGATACCTGGCATTAAGTACTGTATGAGGAATTCCTCTTTCTCTCAACATCTTACTCAAGAATTCAGATCTTTCTACTGATCTTGTGCCAACCAAAACAGGCCTTTCCTCTCGATAAAGCTTTTCTATTTCCCTTATTACAGCTTGAAACTTGGCGCGTTCTTTCTGATAGATTCTATCAGAAAGCTCTTGTCTGATAGAGGGTTTATTAGTGGGAATTGTGACTACATCTAGATTGTAGATTTTCTTGAATTCATCTGCTTCCGTAGCTGCTGTTCCAGTCATTCCGGCCAGTTTATTATACATTCTAAAGTAATTCTGCAGAGTTATGGTGGCCAGAGTCTGATTCTCATTTCTTATCCTCACCCTTTCCTTTGCCTCTACCGCCTGATGCAGTCCATCACTCCAGCGTCTTCCTGGCATCAGTCTTCCGGTAAATTCGTCTATTATCAGCACCTCTCCGTCTTTGACCAAATAATCTCTATCTCGTTCATAAAGTTCATGGGCACGGATGGCTTGGTGAATATGAGTTGCCAGCTTTGGATCATCAGCCTGATAAATATCCTTCACCCCCAATAATTTCTCTGCTTTAGCGATTCCTTCCTCGGTAAGAGCTACTGTGTGGTCCTTCTCATCTATTTCGTAATCGTAATCCTTTTCCTCCTTTTCCTCCGTTTCCCCTTTTTTCTCCTTCCCCCTTTTCAAACGAGGTATTATCTTGTCAATTTGGTAATAAAGTTCGGTGGACTCTTCTGCCGGGCCAGAGATGATAAGAGGAGTGCGAGCTTCATCAATTAAGATAGAATCAACCTCATCCACAATAGCATAGTTGAATCCTCTCTGAACCTGATCCTCCTTGGTAGGGACCATGTCATCTCGAAGGTAATCGAAGCCAAACTCATTATTGGTACCGCAAGTGATGTCACACTGGTAAGCTTCACGTCTATTTACACTGTCCATTTGATTCTGGATAACTCCTACCGAAAGACCCAGAAATTCATAAACTGGTCCCATCCAATCTCTATCCCTCTTGGCCAGGTAATCATTTACCGTAACTATGTGGACCCCCTTACCATCCAGGGCATTGAGATAAGCAGGTAAGGTAGCCACCAGAGTTTTACCCTCTCCATTGGCCATCTCGGCTATTCCTCCCCGATGAAGAACGATACCACCTACCAACTGAACATCGTAGTGTCGAAGGCCTATGGTTCTTCGGGCCGCTTCCCGAACTACGGCAAAAGCCTCGGGCAAAAGATCCTCGAAAAGGCGATCTAGCTCCTGTCTTCTCTTTTGAAGCCTTAATTTTGCTGCTTCTTTCTCAATTTCAGGAAGTCCACCAATTTCCTTCTCTAAACTGTCAATCTCGGTGACAATGGGACGAAGTTTGCCTCTAAATTCGTCTGTCTTTCCCTGCAAAGCCTTATCCGGAAGCTTAGAGATCTTCTTTTCCAAACTGTTGATCTTATTAACCAAAGGTAGGAGTTTCTTAATGTTTCTTTCCTGGTGGGTGCCGAAAATTTTTGTTAAAAGATTACCCATCATCTCCCCCTTTTATATCCCTAATCAAGATACTCGAGGGGGGAAATATCCCCCCTCGACGGCTCGATCGGCAAAGCCGACTCTCGCTTCGCTCGAGCAAGTCGAGCCTGCTCCCCTCTTTTTTCTGATATCTGATCTGCCGAGGTTTGTTTCATAACAATTCAAAGAAATTATTGAAATTACGATACCTCAATAACTAGTGGTTCAAAGAAAATTTTTCCCCACGAGAGAAAATCTGCCAAGATTTTCGTGGCTTATTATATCATGCTTACTCATATAGGCAAGCCAAATAAATTCCTTCTTTTGCTAAAAGTTTTCTTTTAATCTCTGGCCCTGATGAATATCCTCCTAAAGTTTTATCCTCTCCAATCACCCTGTGACAGGGGATAATAAGGGGAAAGGGATTGTGAGTCAAAGCTTGGCCTACAGCCCGATATCCTTTACTGCCTAACCTTTTCGCTATCCACTTGTAGGAACGAACCTCTCCATAGGGAATCTCTTGAGTAAGTCTCCAAACTTTTTTTTGAAAGGGGGGATATCCATCCAGCTTTAAAGGGTAAGTAGTAAAATCCACCTTTTCCCCTTGCCAGTAACTGAGTAGATCTTGCTTTAACCGTTTCAGGAAGGAGGAAAATCCTGTTTCCCCATTCCCAGCTACCCTGAGACTACTATATAGATCTTTCTGGCTGTAACAGATGGAAACCTTTACCAGCTTTCTTTTCTCCGATATGGCTCCTATCCAGTAGGGACTTAACTTTAGCTTCAAAAAATCATGCATTTTGTGGTCTTAAAACCCTTTCAAGGTCTTGACATTAATGAAATTCGGACGTTCTCAGGCATTCAAGAATTCTTCTGGCTGTTTTTTCTCCTATTCCGGGAATCTGTTTTAATTCTTCCAAGCTTTTGTTTTTTATTAGACTGACCGACCTAAAATGGGTTAAAAGAGTCTTTTTCGTTTTCTCCCCCACCCCCGGTATATCATCCAGAGAGGAGCGACTCATTTTTTTCTGGCGAACTTTTCTGTGGTAGGAATGAGCAAATCGATGAGCTTCATCCCTTATTTCCTGTAAGAGCCGTAAAGCAACTGATTCATGAGGAATATCGAGGGGAAGAGATCTAAAGGGAAGATAAACCTCCTCAAATTCTTTGGCCAACCCTACCAGAGAAAGATGATCTAGACCCAGCTCCTTGAGCGTTTTCAAAGAGGAAGATAATTGCCCTTTCCCTCCATCTATCAAAATAAGATGAGGAAGAGGATGTCTTTCTTTTAATGATCTTTGATAACGTCGTTTTATCACTTCGGAAAGCATAGCAAAATCATCTATTCCCTTGACCGTCTTAATCTTAAATCTTCGATAGCTGGATCTTTCGGCCTTGCCCTCTCGAAAAACAACTACTGACCCGGTAGCTTCTTTTCCCCTTATATTAGAGATGTCGAACCCCTCAATGAGAGAAGGCTTTTCCTTTAGATCTAAGTAGTTTTTTAGTTGCAGGAGAGCCTCGTCTTTTTCTTTGCCTCTCTCCTGTTGCAAAATGAGACGAGCATTTTTTATCACCAACTGCATGAGCTTTAATTTCCTTCCTCTTTGGGGAACATCCAGCTTAACTTTGCCTCTCCGTCTTTCCGAAAGCCACCGGTTAATTGCAGCCTGATCGGTTATTTCATACTGAAGGAGAATCTCGGGGGGAATAAAGGAAACTTTGGCATAGTATTGCTTGACGAAAAAGGACAATATGTCTTCTCCTTCATCTTCCTCCCCCGTCTTGAGCAGAAAATGTCTCTTACCCACCAATTTCCCCTCTCGGATCTGAAAGGCAACTACACAGGCCTCTTCATTATCATAAGCAACACCGATCAGGTCTCTATCCCCTCCAGGGAAAGAAGCCACCTTCTGAGTCTGACCAATCCTATGAATAGCTCTGATCAAATCCCTCAATTTTGCTGCTCTTTCAAATCTTTCATCCCGACCTGCCTCTTCCATCTCCTTTTCTAACTGAGAAAGCAAACTCTCATAATGTCCTTGAAGGAAAAGAGAAACTCCCCTGGCCAGAAAGCCGTATTCTCGTGCGCTAATTTTTTTCAGGCAGGGACCACTACACTCCTTTATGTGATAATTGAGGCAGGGTCTAGATCTTAACTTAAATTTTCCTTTGCATCTGCGCAAGGGAAAAAGACGGTGGATCAACCCCAAACTCCTTTTGGCTGCTTTGACGTTAGTATAGGGACCAAAGTAAAGAGAACCGTCCTCTTTGGGGCTGCGAGTTAGAAAGACTCGGGGAAAAGACTCATAAGTGGTGAGTTTAATGTAGGGATAGGATTTGTCGTCTCTGAGCTGGATGTTGTACCAGGGGCGATGGTGTTTTATCAAATTAGACTCTAATAGAAAGGCCTCTGCCTCGGAATCGGTAATTACCCATTCCAAATCCTTGATTTGACCCACCAGCGAGTGAATTCTGGGAGAAAAGCTCGTTCTTTGAAAATAAGAGCGGACTCTCTTTTTAAGAGAAAGGGCCTTACCTACATATAAAACCTCTCCCTTTTTATCCTTTAAAAGGTAGATCCCCGGCGAGTCGGGCAGGCGATTTAGTTTTTTTTCTAAAGTCAAAACACTCAAGGAGGACTCTTTCCCTTGAGAACCCTGGAACGAACAATTAATAGTTTTTCTTTGAATATTACCCATTTTTATCAAGGAAGCTCAAAATCGTGTCTCCATATCTTCTCTGCTTAAACATTTTGATATTTTTTCGACTTAAGTTAACTTTTTCCCGGGGTGAGTGCTGCACTATAATCCAGCTTCTTCCTATATTTTCCCTTTCTATAATATTGAGAGTGCGATCCTGCAATCCCTGATAATAAGGAGGAGCAATAAAAATAAAGTCAAATCTTTCTTTTTCTAAAAGATGCGGCAGAAAGGTAAGGACATCTTTCTGCCAGATTTTTGATGGGGATGAAAAATTGCAAGAGGCAAGGTTTTCTCTTATCGTCTCGACTGAGATCTTATCCTTTTCTACAAAAACTGTGATTTCTGCTCCCCTGCTTAGGGCCTCGATCCCCACTGCACCTGATCCAGAATAAAGATCAAGAAAATGGCTTCTCTGAATCCTCTCACCTATAACATCAAAAAGGGACTTTCTTATTCGAGAAAGAAGAGGCCGAGTAGCTTTACCCTTGGGAGTCCTTATCGACCTTCCCCTTGTCACTCCTCCGGTAATCCTCATTTTTTCACCGCCAGCCACAGGGAATCCTTAGGAATACCTCGCAAAAGGCATTCACAAAAAGGCTTTTCACGGTATCCATTTGCACCTCGGAGGAAAGAATTTCAGCTAAAGAAGTCATGCCATTCTCATTAAGACCGCAAGAATTAATCAAAGAAAAATAGGAAAGATCAATATTTACATTTAGAGATAACCCGTGATAGGTAATCCATCTCTTTACCCCTATTCCAATGCTGGCTATTTTCTTTTTTCCTACCCACACCCCGGTATACCCTGAAATAGATCTTCCCTCAATCCCCAGTTTATCCAAAGATCTTATGACTACTTTTTCTAAATTTCTTATATAGTGGTGAATGTCCTTTTGGTCAAGACTGAGATCGAGTATGGGATAGGCAACCAGTTGGCCTGGCCCGTGGAAAGTCACCCTCCCCCCTCTATTTACATGGAAAAGGGAGATTTTTTTCTGGTGAAGAAACTCCGGTGAGGCCAGAATATCTTCTTTTTTTCCCTGTCGGCCCAGAGTGATTACGGGAAGATGTTCCACTAGAATTAAACTATCTTCTGTTTGACCGCAAATTCTCCTTTCCACCAACCTCTCCTGGAAAATCCAGGATTGTTGATAATCTTTTAATCCTAAATCAAGCACACTTAATCTTTCCATTTTTCCACTAAAAACCCTCACCCATACCAAAATAGAATCTTTCTTCTTTCTCCCCTACTCCATAATTTAACCGAATAAGTCCTAGGGGAGTCTTGAGTCTTATCCCGAATCCCCAACCTACCTTAAAATCTTCTATCGACGAACCTTCACTCCATGCTTTTCCTGCATCTACAAATAAAGAGCCTAAGAGCTCCTTGGTGAGGGGAATTCTTAGTTCTAAACTCGCTAGAGCCGCTTTATCCCCCTTGAATTCATTTTCTTCGTAGCCCCGCAGGGTTTCCAAACCTCCCAGGTAAAACTGCTCATAAAAGGGAAGATCCTCTCCCCATTTTCCTCCCAGACGATAGGCAAGTATGGGTGATTTCCAAAATTCGCCTCTCCTCAGATATCCTCGCCATTCCGCCTTATACTTGGTAAAGTCGAGATCTCCTCCCAAAAATCCTCCAGTTTTTTCCACCAAAAAATAACTGTAGGATCCCTGGTAAGGGTTGAAGGCCTCATCTCTAACTCTGGTATTTCTATCCAGCATAAGTTCCAGGCTGCGCTCGATTTTTGACCCCACATCTAACTCGAGATCCTCGGGAAGAGGTTCTCCCTCTATCTGGCTAATGGTCACCTTTTCATTCCTTAATCGAGTCGAAATCTGCATATTCTTCCAGATAGGCCATCCCAACCCTATCTTTCCTCCTATTCTTTTCTTTTGGTAGGCCCCTTCAGCTTCGTAATATTTGTGGAGCAAGTTGTAGAGGTCGCACTCCAGTCTCAGAGCACTATCCCTCCACCACCTATCTATATAACTAATATCATAGTCGCTTCTTTTTTTTCCAAATTTCCAGTCCAGTTCAACCTTTTTTCCTACTCCCCCTAGATTATCTTTAGACAGCTGAATATGTCCTTCCAGCCCGGAAACCGAACTATATCCTGCTCCTAAAAGAATCTGCCCTCTTTGCTCGGCCTCCTTGACTTTGACTAACAAATCTACTGTGGAGGAAGAGGTAAAGAGAGGCTCGATTTCTACCTTCTCAAAAAAACCTAGATTATAGAGTCTGCGCCATCCTTCTCTGAGCTTATGGGAGTTAAGAATATCCCCTTCTTTAAGAAGAAGAGTGTGTCTGAAAACTCTTTCTTTGGTAAAAGTATTCCCCTCTATTTTGATTTTTCCTGTTTTCGCTAGCGAGCCCTCATCTATTTGAAGCAGGATCTTTACCTTGCCGGCTTCCCTATCAAATCCCAGATCCGGCTTAAGGTGAGCATATATGTAACCTTTCTCTCCATATTTATCTCGAAGGCTCTCCAAACTTTCTTCAAGATAAGTTGGCACAAAGATTTCTCCCTTCCCCGGTCGTAGTTGAGACAGAATTTTAGAAGTGGGAAAGACGCGGTTTCCTTTTATCTCAACTTCTGAGACGGAAAATTTTTTATCCTCCACTATTTCCAGAAAGACTCTCACCCAATGGGTTTTTCCTTTGGTAAAGAACTCAAACCTTGGGGGGTTAAAATAAGCAAAGTAATACCCTTTTTTCTGATAAAGGCCAACAATTTTTTCTAGATCCTTATCTAAATCTAAGGTCTTAGAGTCGAAAAAGCTCCGGAATCTTGTCTTCATGGATCTTCTTATCTTCCTATCAGAAAGAACAGTGTTACCTTCGATTACTACCTTCCTTACTCTAGTTCTACGGCCTTTTTTTACGCTGAGAATAGCCTTACACCTATTTTTCTCTAATTCGATTTGAAAGAGATCTACCGAAGTAGAAAAATAGCCTTTTTTATTATAAAATTTCAGAATCTTGTCACGAGTTTCCTTTATCTTTTTAAAATTCCATAACTCTCCTTCCTTAAAAGTAATCAGGCTCTTGATCTTTTTTTTCTCTCTTCTACCGACTCCTTTAATTTCAATCTCGGCAATTTCTTCATTTTCCTTAACCTGGAAGACGAGCTTTACTCCATCGGTTACTTCTTCTTTTAAGGCTTTAAGGCTTGAAAAAAGACCCATCTCATATATTGCCTGCATATCCTCCCTTACGGTCTCCTCTGATAAGAGCTCGCCTATTCTACTTTTTATCACCTCTTTTATCTTCTCAGTCTTGGTATGCTCATTTCCTTGAATCTGAATTTCCCGGATGATGGGAGAGGTTTGAGCCACCGATCCTGATAAGAAGAAAACCGCCAACAAACCAGCTAAAATTAACGTTCCCCCTATTTTCTTAACAAAAACCCCCTCTTTTTGGCCATAGAGGGGGCACACAGCATTTTTCATCTACTAGCCTTTCTCTAATAATAGAGCTCGTAATTTACTTAGGCAGACTTAATCTTTAACTCTGGTCTTATTTTTCTCTTTCTTATCAAAAGTAATCTTCCCAGCCTTTATCCCTACCACAATGGTATCTCCTGTTTTAAACCTACCCTGCAGGATTTCCTCGGAGAGGCGATTTTCAATTAGCCTCTGGATGGCTCGACGCAAGGGTCTTGCTCCAAAATCGGGATCATATCCCTCCTGAGCAATAAAGTCCCTTGCCTCTTTGGTAACCTCTAAGTTTACCTCCTTTTCCTCTAGTAATTTCTTTTCTTCTGCCAACATTAAATCGACTATCTTTTTAATCTCATCTTTAGTTAAAGCATGGAAGACAATTACCTCATCTAATCTATTTAGAAATTCGGGTCGGAAGCTACGTTTTAACTCGGAGGTAACCTTACCCTTCATCTCCTCGTAAGACATTCCTCCTTCCTTCTCTGCTTGAAATCCTAGGCTAGATCCACTGATAATCTGATCGGCCCCCAAATTAGAAGTCATAATCAAAACAGCATTGCGAAAGTCTACTGTATGACCCAGATTGTCAGATAGCCTTCCATCATCCATTATCTGAAGGAGAATATTAAACACGTCAGGATGAGCCTTTTCTATCTCATCGAGGAGAATTACTGAATAGGGACGCCGTCTCACCTTTTCTGTTAATTCCCCTCCTTCTTCATATCCCACATACCCGGGAGGAGCACCGGTAAGACGACTCACGGTGAATTTCTCCATGTATTCAGACATATCAAGACGGATGAGGGCATCTTCGTCTCCAAAGAGAAACTCAGCTAAACTCCTGGCCAATTCCGTCTTGCCTACCCCGGTAGGACCTAAGAACATAAAGACACCAATGGGTCGCTTAATATTCTTCACTCCGGCCTGAGCCCTTCGAATGGACTGAGATATTGCTCTTATAGCCTCTTCCTGTCCTACCATTCTCTTATGCAAAACCTCTTCCATACGTAGAAGTCTTTTAGATTCAGCTTCAGTTAAGTCACGCAGAGGAATATTGGTCCAGCTAGAAACAATGTAGGCAGCATCTCTTTCTGTTACCTTCTCCTTCTCCCCTTTCTTACCCTTACCCACCTTCCATTGAGACTTTTCCTTACTTAAGGACTGTTTCAAATTCTTTTCTTTATCCCTCAGATTTGCCGCTTTTTCAAACTCTTGTGTTTTAACCGCGGCTTCCTTTTCTTTCCGAAGCTGCTCTAATTCTGCCTCAATTTTCTTAAGCTCCTTAGGACGGGTACTACTTTGCAGTCTTATCCTGGCTGCAGCCTCATCCATCACATCAATGGCTTTATCGGGGAGAAATCTATCCTGAATATATCTATAGGAAAGTTTAGCTGCTGCTACCAGAGCCTCGTCGGTTATTTTGACTCGATGAAAAGCCTCATATTTGTCTCTCAGACCCCTTAGAATCTCTATAGTTTCCTTGACTGTGGGCTCGTTCACCATTACCGGCTGAAATCTTCTCTCCAGAGCCTCATCTCGCTCAATATACTTTCTATACTCATTTAAAGTAGTAGCTCCTATACATTGTAATTCTCCTCGGGCAAGAGCCGGTTTAAGAATATTAGAGGCGTCGATAGCTCCTTCGGCTGCCCCTGCTCCGACCAAGGTATGCACCTCGTCAATGAAAAGAATTATATTCTTGGCCTTTCGAATCTCATTTAATATCCTCTCCATCCTCTTCTCAAACTCTCCTCGATACTTGGTTCCGGCGACTATCCCCCCCAGTTCAATTGTCACCACTCGTCTATTTAACAAAGGTTCTGGAAGGGATCCCTGCACAATCTTCTGAGCCAATCCCTCGGTAATAGCTGTTTTCCCTACCCCTGCTTCTCCTATAAGTACCGGATTATTCTTGGTTCGGCGAGAAAGGATTTGAATTACACGCTCAATCTCTTTCTCTCTACCTATTACTGGATCTAACTCTCCGTTTCTGGCTAGTTGAGTAAGGTCACGCCCGAATCTATCCAGGGCAGGAGTTTTACTGGGCTGAGCTACTTGTTGGAAAGGAACCTTCTCTCCTCCCAGCAGACTTACCACCTCCTCCCTCACCTTTTCTAGATCGGCTCCTAAATTGGTAAGAATCTGAGCAGCCACTCCTTCCCCTTCTCTGATTAATCCTAGAAGAAGATGCTCTGTTCCAATATAGCTATGACCCAAGGTTCTGGCTTCCGTTACTGCTAGCTCCAATACTTTTTTAGCTCGAGGAGTAAAGGGAATCTGACCTAAAAATAGTGCTCCCCCCCCTCTACCAACTGCTTTCTCCACTTCCTGCCTAACACGAGCCAGGTCTACTCCTAAATTTTGCAGGGCGGTAGCTCCAACTCCCTCTCCTTCTCGAATCAGTCCCAAAAGAATATGTTCCGTTCCTAGATAGTCGTGATCTAATCGTTTGGCCTCTTCTCTAGCTAACAAAATCACCCTTCTTGCTCGCTCGGTAAATCTATTAAACATCCACAGCACCTCACAAGATTAAAGTAAGAAGCTATTTTACTATAGCACAAATATGGCTCTTGTCAAGAAATAGAATTAGTAATCAGTGCAATGGTAAAAATTCACTCCTTTCGGGATTCAGAGAAAGACGACGAATAGATAGTCCTCCAATTTCTTCAATTTTTCTTATATACTCCCGGGTCCTCTTAGGGAGATCTTTTTCTATCTTTATCCTGGAAGTATCCTGCTTCCATCCCTCCATCTCCTCATAAACAGGCTGACATCTCTCCCAACGCTCGAGTTCAAAGGGAAAATCCTGGATCACCTTTCCTCTGTATTTATAACCGACACAGATTTTTATCTTATCTAATAAATCTAAAACATCCAGTTTGGTTAAAATGAGTTCATCAAGCCCATTTACTCTAGCCGCGTACCTGAGAATGACTCCGTCAAACCATCCACATCTTCTTGGCCTACCGGTAGTAGCTCCGTACTCCTGTCCTCCTTTCCTAAGTATCTCTCCTATCTTTCCCTGTATTTCTGTGGGGAAAGGACCCTGTCCTACCCTGGTAATGTAGGCCTTAGCTACTCCTAAAACCTCGCTTATCTTAGTGGGACCTATTCCTGTGCCAGTACAAGCACCGCCTGCTACGGCATTGGATGAGGTTACAAAGGGATATGTTCCATGATCAACATCTAGCAAGGTTCCCTGTGCTCCTTCAAAAAGGATGTTTTTGCCTTCTTGCATTAGTCGATTAACGAGAAGGGAGGTATCAGTAACATATCTTTTTAATTTCCTCCCATATTCCAGATACTGGTGAAGGAGATCTTCGGCGGAGTAGTCCAGTCCGTAGAAATTTTTCCAGAAGTCGAGATTTATTTTCAATTTTTCAGCCAAAACCGCCTTCTCTAAAAGATCTGCCACTCTAATGCCTCTCCTGGCTGCTTTATCAGCATAGGCAGGTCCTATTCCTCTTTTGGTAGTTCCTATTCTTTGCTCACCTCTTCGTTCTTCCTCAATTTGCTCTATTCTTTTATGATAAGGCATGACAACGTGAGCGTTGCTGGAAAGATAAAGATCCGTGAGTTCGATCTGCTTAGATCGAAGGGTTTCAATCTCGAGGAGTAAATCTTGCGGATCAACTACTACTCCGTTGCCAATTATACATTTTTTTCCTGGATGAAGAGCACCGGAAGGAATAAGATGAAAGATAAATTTTTCTCCATTTACTACCACTGTATGTCCGGCGTTACTGCCTCCTTGAAATCTCACCACCACATCTGAAGTCCTGGCTAAGGAGTCGATAACTCTACCCTTGCCCTCATCTCCCCATTGTGTTCCCACTACTACTATGTTGGCCAATCTTACTTACTCCTTCACCCTATCTCTCCGGGTTCTCGGTCCTCAAAGCGAGTATATTCACTCAAGAAGATCAAAGGCACTCTACCTGTAGGTCCACGACGCTGCTTGTTAATATTAACCTCAGCTTCTCTTTCATCCTCACGTTTTCCCGAATAATAATATTCTCGGTATAAAGAAAGTACCAGATCAGCATCCTGTTCAATGGCCCCCGATTCACGCAAATCGGAAAGCCGGGGACGCTTATCTTCCTCTCCCCTTCTCTCCACAGATCTGCTTAGCTGAGATATAGCCACTACTGCTATTCCTAATTCTTTAGCCAGAGCTTTTAAACTCCGGGATATTTCAGATATCTGCTGTTGCCTGCTTTCAGCCCGTCTGTCACCCGGCATTAACTGGAGGTAATCAACGATAGCCATTTTAACATCATGTTCAGCTTTTACCTGACGAACTTTAGCTCTTAACTCCAGCACACCAATACTGGGAGTATCGTCAATGTAAATGGGAGCATCAGCTAAGACCCCTGCCGCATCAGTAAGTCTGGACCAATCATCTTCAGAGAGAAAGCCGGTACGTAACTTCTGACTGTCAACCCTTGCTTCCGAACAGAGCAGGCGCTCTACCAGCTGCTCCTTAGCACTTTCCAGGCTAAATATAATCAAGGGTACGTTGGCTTCGATTCCGGCGTATTGGGCAATATTCAGGACAAAAGAGGTCTTTCCCATGGAAGGACGGCCGGCGATGATTATCAAATCAGAAGGGTGAAAGCCAGAGGTCAATCTATCCAATTGAGTGAATCCGGTAGAGATTCCGGTAACATGTTCTTTTTTTTCATACAGAGCTTCAATATGCTCAAAAGTTCCCGTTAAAACATCTTTTATATGGACAAAGGGGATTTTAATTCTCTTTCGGGTTATGTCAAAAATAAGACTCTGAGCTTTATCCAATACAACATCTAGATCCTGTGAAGCATCGTAGGAGAGGGCACTGATAGAAGCAGCTGCCTTAAGCAGCTCTCTCAGGACCTGTTTTTCCTTTACAATCCCGGCGTAATAAGATATATTTACTGTTGTGGGCACGGAATTGACCAGCTCAGCCAGATAAGCAGTTCCTCCCACTTCTTCTAATTTACCCCGTTTGCGAAATTCCTCTCTCAGAGTAACCAGGTCTACCGGCTTATTTTTATCAAATAGACTAATTATTCCTTCGTAGATTAATCGATGGATCTCGGAGTAGAAATCGCTGGAACTTGTTATTATCTGGGCAACCTTAGGGATAGTCTCTTTCTCTAGAAGCATCGCTCCCAGTACCGACCTCTCTGCTTCTAAATTCTGGGGAGGAAGCCTTTCCAAAACCTCGGTTAACTCTTTTCTATCTTTCATGCGTCAAAAACCTTGAAAATAAAGATGCTTAAAGATGCACTAACTTTGCCTCAGGAGGTGAGAACGTTAACCACATTTCTTAATGGTCCCCCTTTAAGAGCGTCTATAACCTGCAGGACTATATCTAAAGCAACCCTTTTCTGAGCTTCCTCTGTAGAAGCTCCTAAGTGCGGAGTAATGATCACTGAATCTAGCTTTAACAGAGGACTATCAAAGGGTTTTCCCTTTTCGAAAACATCCAGAGCGGCCCCTTTAAGTCTATTTTCTTTAAGAGCCCGGTAAAGTGCATCTTCTTGAATGATCCCCCCCCGAGCACAGTTGATAATTCTGGCATCTTTTTTCATCAGGGCAATCTCTCTTTCCCCAATTAAATTCCTGGTTTGGGAGGTAAGGGGAGTATGCACCGTAAGGTAATCTACTTCTGGTAGAAGCTCCTCCAGATCTATGAGAGTAACCCCAAGCTGTTCTGCTCTTTCTTTAGAGATGAAAGGATCGTAGGCTATTATGCGCATCTTTAGCCCTTGAGCCCTCTTAGCTACCTCACTTCCGACCCTCCCCAATCCCACTATGCCCAAAATCTTTCCATAGACCTCAGTTCCCATAAATTTTTTCCGATTCCATTCTCCACTTCTAAGAGAAAAGTGAGCCTGGGGAATATTACGAGAAAGGGCTAATATCATGGAAATAGTGTGCTCAGCCGCGGAGATGGTATTCCCCTCAGGAGTATTCATCACTATTATTCCTCTTTTGGTGGCTGAGGTTATGTCTATATTATCCAGGCCGGTACCAGCTCTGCCGATTATCTTAAGGCGCGAAGCTGCGCGTATCACCTCTTCGGTTACTCTGGTTTCGGATCTGACAATCAAAGCATCATATTCAGGGATTGTTTTAATTAATTCTTCCTGTGATAATCCTGGTGCTTCTCTTACCCTAAAACCATCTTCTTCTTTTAATCTCTCTACCCCTTCCTTTGCCAAAGGATCGCTGATCAGAACTTTCGCCATTACCTCCATATTTATTCCCTCAATACCTTCTCAGCCGCAGCAACCCCCTTCCCCAATGTTACAGGACAGCCCAAATTTAACAAACTGATCTCCAGAGAAGATACAGCTGCTATCATATCGCTTCCATCCATCCATCCGAGGTGAGCAATACGGATAATTTTGCCTGCCAGCTCCTCCTGTCCTCCGGCTACTTCCACTCCGTATCCATCCTGCATCATGGTTCTCAGCTCATTTGCATCAATCTGCGAGGGAACTTCTATTGCTGTTACCACGTTGGAAGGAACCTTACTGAAAATCTTTAGCCCCAAAGCTAAAGCTGCCTTACGAGTAGCCTCGGCCAACCTGGCATGCCTGGCCAGGACATTTTCCCAACCTTCTTTTCTGAGAAGTCTCAAAGATTCTCTCAAAGCGCAGATCAAAGAAACAGCCGGAGTATAAGGAGTTTGATTTTTATCAAGGGCTTTCCTAACCTTTTTAAAATCCCAGTAGTAGCGGGGACAATTGGAATTTTCCACGAAGCTCCATGTCTTTGGTGATAAAGTAACAAAAGCTAATCCGGGAGGAATCATCAAAGCTTTCTGAGAGCCCCCTATCACCACATCTATCCTCCACTCATGGGTGGGAAGGGATTGGGCACCTAATCCACTTATAGCATCCACCACCAGTATAGCTTCTGTTGTCCTCAGCACTTCCGCTATAGCTTTGATGTCGTAAACCACCCCGGTGGAAGTTTCCACTAATTGGGTGAAGACAGCTTTTATTTCCTGATGTGCAGTTAGTTTTTTCTTTATTAAACCTGGATCAGGTGCACTTCCCCACTCAACATCGAGAGGGATCACCTGAACACCGAAAGCGGTAGCGATCTCGGCCCATCTTTCTCCAAATTTTCCGCCCCTAATTACCAGCACCCTGTCACCCGAGGAAAGAAGATTGGCTACAGCCGCTTCCATAGCTCCTGTTCCAGAGGTAGTGAAGACAAAGACTTCCTCTTTGGTTTGGAAAACGTCCTTTAATCCCTGGCGGACTTCTTTAAAAATCTCAGCGAATTCCTTACCCCTGTGATGAACGATCTCTTTCGCCTGAGCTAATCTTACTTCCTCCGGAAGCGGTGTGGGTCCCGGAGTAAATAACCTTTGCTTCAATTTCGCCTGCCCTATGCTACATACACGCTAACTCTTCTTTTTCCTTCAAATTTCACATACCCATCAACTTTAGCGAATAAGGTATCATCTCTACCCTTACCTACATTAAAACCAGGGCAAAATTTTGAACCTCGCTGTCTTACCAAGATACTGCCGGCTTGAACAAACTGTCCACCAAAATTCTTCACCCCCAGACGCTTGGAAAGGCTTTCCCTTCCGTTAGAAGAATGACCTTGTCCTTTTTTGTGAGCCATAAAACACTCCTTTCTCAGCCGTCTAAATCTTGAACTTTGCTAAAATTAGCAGCTTAAAGATAAGGAACCAATCAAGATTTGATTGACCAATCCCTTAAGTCTTAGAGCTAGAAGTTACTCTTTTAGTTCGCTGATACCTATAGCCAGAATAATTAATCCCACCAAGGCTGCTGCTATACCCACTATTCCCTCCAAAAAAATTAAAACCATGGGGGCAAAAATCACAATCAACCATATTCCTACTGTGGTTGCCACCGCTCCACCTAAGATCTTTAGCCACTTCTTCATCCTCCATCCTCCTTAATCGAGATTTAAATTCGATTGTCCCTTTAGAGTTTTCAATCTCTTTAACCAACACAACAAAGGAAAGAGGGAAACGTAAGCCGGGTTCTGTTACCGAAAGGAACATATCCCTTCGGTGGTGACCATTTATCTAGGACCCAGGTTACCCTGGGCCTCCAGCAGCCTACCCGAGGGTTAAACCCTCCTATTTGGCCTTGCTCCGAGTAGGGTTTGTCCAGGTGAAAAATCACTTTTTCACCGGTAGGCTCTTACCCCACCTTTGCACCCTTACCACAGCAGTCCTTCGGACTACTAGAAGCTTGACGATTAGTTTTTAGTTAAAAAACTAACTCTTCAAACTTCTAATGACAAAGCATAGCTTCCTCATTGCGGCGGTTTGGTTTCTGTGACACTTTCCGTAAAGTTGCCTTTCCTGGGTGTTACCCAGTACCCTTTTTTTGGAGCCCGGACTTTCCTCAGGAACCTTTTAGGTATCCCGCGGTCACCTCATTCCCTCTTTCCTCTCGCTGCCACTTTAGCCAGTTTATCTGCTTGTTTATTAGCGCTTCTTACAACGT
>JAUWXE010000076.1 GCA_030616535.1 Candidatus Aerophobota bacterium | reverse complement strand
GCTGCCTCTTCGATGGAGATAGGAATTTGCGATAAAAAATTCCTCATCATCCAGACGGCGATAGGCAAATTGAATGCTGTATAGATGAGGGTCATACCGAGCCGAGTATCCAAAAGATTTACTACCTTAAACATCAAAAATAAGGCCAGCACAATCACAATGGGCGGCATCATCCTCTGGGAGACTATCCAGACAAGGATATCTTGATTACGCAAAGGGCCGAATTTAAACTTAAATCTTGTCAAACCATAGGCGGCCATGGTGCCCAATAAGACCGCAAATAATGAGCTAGTGCTGGCAATTACAGCACTATTAATCAGCGGGCGAATCACCCCTTCTCTTTCCACCGTGAATATCCTTATCCACCATTGTATTACCGGCTTAAAATCTACCCAGGGAAAATATTTGGGGCCAAGAAAGACGTCTAACTTTGACTTAAAGGAAGTAGTCAGCATCCAATAGATAGGAAACAAAACAAAAGCTGCCCAGGCAATGAGCAAAATATAGGTACTTAGCTTCTGAAATCTTTCGTTTCTCACAGCTTTCATTCCAGGCCAATCTCCTGAAAGCGTCTGGTCATCAGTAAGAAAACAATGGAAATTGCTAGGACAGTGACGAAAGGGCTAAAAGCGATAGTGGCACCATACGCTAAATCGAAGGCGCGGAGTCCCAGGCTGTATCCAAATAAAGTCATACTTTCAGAATATATCCCGGGACCTCCTCCAGTTAAAATATATATCTTGTCTATTATTTTTAGAACCTCAATGGTTCTAAGCAAGATGGCGGCGATAGATGCCGGAGCCAGTAAGGGAAATATAACTTCCCTGAATAGCCGCCAACCAGCGGCACCATCTACCCTGGCAGCTTCGAGCAAAGCCGGTGGAATACTCTGAAGACCCGCAAATAAGATGAGAATCATAAGAGGCGTCCAGTGCCAGACATCCGTTAGTATAACTGAATATAGCACTATCTTCGGCTCCGTTAGCCAGGCAACGGCAGGGAGCCCCAGCAAGGGCAAGACATGGTCAATGGGGCCCCGGGTAAAATGAAACATCATCCTCCACATATATCCAACTGCAATGGGAGTCAACATCATGGGAAGGAAGAACAAAACCCTAAAAAATGTGCTTCCTTTGACTCCTCTATTTAGGAGCAGAGCCAACCCTAAGCCCAAAGCATATTCAATGGCTACCGCGATAACTGTAATTAAAATGGTGATCCGCAAAGCATTGTAAAAGCGCTCATCACCAAACAGCCTCGCCCAATTCTTAAGTCCGGCAAAATTAATTTGCAGGCCACCCAGAAAAGATACTTTACCAAAGCTTAAGAAAAGTGAAAAAAGGAAAGGAAATATAGTTAAGGCTAAAAGGATTATCACTGCCGGAAGAAGGAATGCTCTTCCCGCTTTCTTTCCCGTAAATGAGCCCCAGATATTTCTCATTAAAATTTATTCCCTTAATTTATATAACACATCCCCAGAGGCCTGGAAGAATTCTAAGCCTCCGGGGACGATAAAAAACCAGGTTGGTTCACACTTTCTCTTATTCGATAGGCAATCCCAGAGATGCCCTATAGTTCTTCAGTTGTTTTTCTCTACCCAGATCTTCGGTTATCCTCTCCCACTCTTTGGCTGCATCGTCCAGGGCCTGCTTTGCCGTCTTTGCACCGGCAAGAGCCATGGAAAGCTGAACATCAAGAGCCTCAAAGTAGCGGGCTGCTCCGGGAATTCTTATATCAGGTTGAACGTTGGGATGAGCGATAGTCGCTTCTATAGCCCCCAGATAATCTTCTGGGTAAACAAACCCGTATCCGTACCAGCCGGCTAACTTCTCAAAATGGGACTTCCGGCAAGGGTTGAAACCAGTCTGAGCTGTGGTTACACAGATATAGCTATTCTCTGGCCTACTCAAAAATGAAAGGAAGTCATAGGCTGCTTCTACATTATCGCTCTTAGCATCGATTGCTCCCAGCCAACCTCCAAAGGCAAGATAGGGTGCATGGTTCACTTCAGGAAAATCTACCCAGGTCTTCTTGACGTAGTCCCAGGCCCTGGTGGTTCCCGGAAGTATGCTGTAGTTTACTTTTCCCTTAACCGTAGATTCCGGACTGGTATCTGCCATAACTCCAATGTCTCCCCAATCTATGGCCATAGCAGCTTCTCCCACGGTATAAACACCTCTTATATCTCCTGACTCCATGTTAATCATACCGGGAACACCAAATTCCAGGATCTCAATCCAGTTTTCAAGTGCCTTGACATGGCCAGGATCGTTTATCAGGGGCTTCATAGTCTCAGGATCGAAAAAGAGGCCCTGAGGTTGTCCGGGTATGGAGGTAAGAGCTGCCGTTCGAGAAAAATATGTCCAGTATGCCTGGTCATCCTTCCTCATGGCTTCCACTACTCCGTATTCTATCCGGCCATCGCCGTCCCAATCCCATCCATTGAAGAATTCCGCTACATCCCGAACCTGTACCCAGGTCTCAGGAGGAGCGAGGTCATATCCATATTTGGCTTTGAATTTCGCTTGATGTTCAGGATTCTCGATAGCGTCTCGGCGATAGTAGAAGATGTGATTATCCCCATCCATAGGAATAGCATAGATTGTGCCGGCATAGGTGGAGATTCTCTCTCGGTAAACTGGGAGTATATCCAGCCAATCTATTTCCGGGTCCGCAGCGATGAAGTTATCAAGAGGAACCAAAAACTCGTTACTGGCAAAGTCTGCTAGCCAGGCTGCCGGAAAAAGGATGATATCGTACTTTTTGGCTCCTAGGGCAAATGAGCTAAACATCTTCGGGTAGAGTTCCGCCCAGGCAGCAGAAATCACCCTCACCTTTCCTCCAGTTTTTTTCTCCCAGTCAGGTCCAAACATCCACACCGGTTTGACGATAAAGGGTGGGGTTTGTGTAAATACAGTGATTTCAACACCCTCAAACCTTTTCTCTGCCAAGGCCTGGCTACTTCCCAGACTGCCCAGGACTATTACCGCCGCGCATAGTATCACCATAGCTGCTTCTTTAATGAACCTACCCTTTTTTATTTTTTTAAACATTATTGACCTCCTTTTTGAAAGGTCTTACTTTCTTTCAAAGAACCTATCCTCTCTCTTTTTATGTTATCTCCTCTACCACCTCCTTTTCTAGATAAAGTTAAATTCACCTCCCTCCTGATGCTATATTTGGCATAATTCCTTATTTATATCATGACATTTTTCTCTCATTTTGTCAAGCAGCTACGTTGAATACTCTTTTTGCCTCAGCGTAGAAGATGGCCCGATTTAGCCCCCAACTTTTGGCTGATTCAAGGGGTAGACCAAGAAGAAAGGCACGAGCAGCCTGAAGGGTTGCCATCACCTGAAGTCTCCAACCATCTATTTTTGGCTCCACAATCCAATCCCCTTTAAATTCCTCACCGAAATAAGGAATTGGCTGCATCAGCCATACCGGAGCCTTTAAGAAGAACCCTGGACATTAAATCTTTCTTCTAAACTTTCCTTCTTATTATCATGACCATGAAGATTCTACCGAAAAGGGGAAGCATCCACATGAGAAATAGGATGGAAAAGAAAGGAGAGATAGCTAGAGGGGTAGTTTTTCTTCTTACCTGAACAATTTCATTCTCCGGTATCGACTCCTGAGTTAGATCCTCAACGTCTTTGATCTCGTAGGCAATTGCTTTACCTTGTAAAGCCTGAGAGGGAGCCCACCCGAGGGGATTTGACCTTCCCGTAGCTTCAGCCCATATCCAACCCGATTGGCCATTAAATTTGAGAGTAGCATTGGCCTTTCGATATTCAGGTAAATAAACAATCGCAGCCGCATGGCCCGGGACAAGAACTATAGCAGAGCGATAGCCAGCTGCCTTATATATAGTGGCCAAAAGAATAGCGTAGTCCTCACAGTCTCCCCGAGCATTACCCTTTTCTATTCTGGCCGCTAGCTCATCTGCATTGAGGGCAAATTCACGATATCCAAATTGATCAAGATCACTGGTGTACCTGACTCGATCTCTAGCAAAGCGAAATATTCTCTCCGCCCTCTCATAAGAATCTGGATATTTTGCCAAAAATTCCTTCCCGTATTTATAGGCAAGGTCAGTGTTTTTGCCTAAGCTCTCAAAAGTTATTATGGGGCGAAACCCCTTTTCAGTAACTTGAAAAAAACCGTCAATCCCCTGAGCTCTTGTCCGGCAGATCCGCCAAGAATCGTAGACCTGCTGACCTTTTTTATAGAAAATTTCCTCAATGGCCTGAGTTGGTGAGGCTAGAAAGACCCACCAAGCTACACCGAATAAAATCATCTTTAGCTTCATTTTATCTTATAAAGACATGGTCAGAGCTGCATGTAATATGATTCCCAGAAATATTAGATAACCGAATACATAAATCCCCACGGCGAGGGAGTTATCCTTAATACTGAGAAAGGGGATTTTGGGGGTTAATTTGTTAAGTATATTGAATAAGGCAATGCCAATGAGAAGACTTACAAAGAAACCGAGACTTATCAAAGCCAGCCTCCTAAAGCCCATCAGACTCTGAATCAATGATCCACCGATAGCTATGGGAGCTGTGGATGAGCCGTGAATGATAAGACCAATAAAGATGATAAACCCTGCAATAAAGAGTCCTACCGAAACCGGGTCTTTTCCTATGCGCTCCCTTTCATGAATTCTGGGGGTTAAGGCATCCAGTATCCTTATTCCTAGCAAGCCAAGAAATGTGCAAAGGAAAGATATTATCACCAATCTAACACTCCAGAATAAAGCTAAAAGGTAAAATGGAACCAGTGGGCCTACCTGCATTTTGCTCCTCCTTCATTATTTAAGGAATGTCTTGCTCGCTCTTTAATCACTAGAACCTCCAGGCTCTCTTGTTTAACTATACATCATAAGCCTTCCCTCGTCAACTACACCTATCCAGCCAAAAGTTGCCTTTCAAAATCTAAGATTTGTGGTATTATAATCAAGAAATGAAGAATAAAAGGTTGAGCTAGAAGCAATGACAAAATCATCACAGCTAAGGTGGCTGATATAAGGCTCCTTTGGGGAAGGCCCCTCGATACACGTATAAATCCTGTAAATACTAATTTCTGAGAAATCAAGAAAGAGGTTTTTGCAAATAATCAAGAATCCCATGTTCTGGAGAATAGTAGGAATAGTCAGCCTGGTAGGTGGAGCTATTGTATTCTATATCCTGGGCACTACATCCTTACCTTCTCCACCCCAAATATCTCCTCCCAAAAGTTTAGAATTTACCATTTACCTTCTTTCCACAAGCTGGCTCATCTCCTCTGCAGGGGTAAAAATAGGCCTGATTTTTAACAAACCCTGGATGAAACTGAGTATCTTCAGTTGTATTTGTTTTATATTCCTCTTGATCAATATGGGACTGATGCAAGCTGCATTGGTACGAGAGACGCCGGTTCCAGAACCTCAGCCGAATTCTCTCTATCCATATAACCTGGTGGCTTGGTGGTTTGTGAGCTGGTTCTGGATAGACCTGCTGGTAATAATAACTAGCTGGATGAAAAAGAGATGGCAGTCGAAATAGAAGTAATTAG
>JAUWXE010000057.1 GCA_030616535.1 Candidatus Aerophobota bacterium | reverse complement strand
GCCCATTTAAATTCCTGGACTGTGGCCTCCTCTTCTTGTCTTTTTTCCTCTCCAGATTTTAGAATCATAATTCACCTCCATTTTTTGGACTTTTATCGTTCACATCTGTGGTTCTTTGCGGCTTTCTGCCTTTGACTACATCTCTTTTTTGAATCTCCAGAAATATCCCCTTCTAAAAGCAAAATTTACCCTCCTTTCCTCATTACAGTGTCTCGCTCCTTAAGCTTATTTAACTTTACTATAATATACTCTAGTTTTTTTTGACGTCAAGAGTGGTAAAAGGAGTGGTCAGGGTGGACTAACAAATGATCGAATTGACTAACCCTAAGATTTATAATATTTGACCTATCCGTTTTTTATTGTAAAATGTTGACGGAATGCAGGTTTTGCAAGAGAATGGAAAGACTTAGAATGAAAGGTGCGTGAGTTAGAGTAACAAAGATACGAAAAAAATGGTAAGTTAAGAAAGGTAAAATTTATGAGCATGGATCTATTTCATTCAGGGGAAGAAGAAGATAAGAAAAAGCAGGCTCCTCTTGCTGATCGCATCCGACCCCAAAACTTGGATGAGTTTGTGGGCCAAGAATATATTGTTGGCGAGGGTAGAATTTTGCAGAAGATGATAAAAGAGGATAAACTGGCCTCTCTTATCTTTTGGGGACCCCCTGGATCAGGAAAGACGACTTTGGCCAGGATTATTGCTCATCTTACCAAATCTTGTTTTGTTCAATTTTCTGCAGTTACTTCAGGAGTGGCCGATATTAGGAAAGTGGTAAAAGAAGCCCAGCCCAGGCTGAAAGTCTATAATCAGAGGACCATCCTCTTTATCGATGAGATTCATCGGTTCAATAAAGCTCAGCAAGATGCATTTCTTCCATATGTAGAAAATGGAACCATTATTCTAATTGGCGCTACTACCGAAAATCCAAGTTTTGAGGTTATTGGACCGCTTCTTTCTAGAACCAGGATTTTCACCCTGGAAAGGCTCGCCTCGGAGGAGATAAAAAAAATCCTGGACCGGGCCCTAAAAGATAAAAAGAAGGGCCTCGGTGAGTATAAGATAAAGATTGATCAGGAGGCTCTAGATTTAATTATTGATGGCTCCAACGGTGATGCCAGAGTGGCCTTAAATGCGGTGGAGATAGCTACTGAGACTAGTAAACCGGAGAAGAATGGTTTTCGTCACATTCACCTGAGGGAAGCTGAGGAGGCTCTGCAGAGCAAGGCTCTTTTGTATGATAAAGCAGGAGAGGAACATTATAATGTTATTTCTGCCTTTATTAAGTCTATGCGAGGATCGAATCCAGATGCTACCCTTTACTGGCTAGCTCGCATGATTGAAGCCGGAGAGGATCCCCGCTTCATTGCCCGAAGAATGGTTATTTTTGCCTCGGAGGATGTGGGTAATGCCGATCCTCAGGCTTTGTCGGTGGCTACGGCAGCAGCTCAGGCAGTAGAATTTGTGGGAATGCCTGAGGCCCAGATTAATCTGGCTCAGGCTGCCACCTATCTGGCTTCTGCTCCCAAATCTAATGCTTCCTACGCCGGACTCTTAGAAGCCAAAGAAGATGTGGCCAGAACTTTGAATTTACCGGTACCCTTGCATCTTCGTAACCCTGTCACTCCCTTGATGAAAAAAATAGGTTATGGAAAGAATTACCGGTATCCTCACGACTTTCCTGAGGCCAGGGTGGAGCAGCAATATCTACCCCCAGGCCTGGAAAAAAGGAAGTATTATCGACCTACGGGGAGAGGATTTGAGAAGAAAATATCCCAAAGATTGAAAGATAAGCCTTCCGGTTAAGTGGGTATGAGATATAGCCAATGACTCCAAAAATAAGAAGAGCCGTTATTGCCGTGGCTGGATTTGGTACTAGATTTCTTCCGGCTACTAAAGCTCAGCCTAAAGAAATGCTTGCCCTGGTTGATAAGCCCATTATTCAATATGTGGTTGAGGAAATGGTGGATGCCGGCATTGAGGAAATTATCCTGGTTACCGGTCAAGACAAACGATCCATAGAAGACCATTTTGACAGAAGTTTTGAACTTGAGTACCGGTTAAAAGAAGCAGATAAGCTGGACCTGCTAGAGGAAGTAAAGAGAATATCCAATCTAGCTAAATTTGTTTATGTTAGACAAAAGATGCCTCTAGGAAACGGTCATGCTCTTCTCTGTGCTAAAGTCGTGGTAGGCGATCAACCCTTCGCTTTTTCCTATGGAGACGACATAATAGAGGCAAAAATACCAGCCGTAGGTCAAATGGTCAGGGTCTTTGAAAAATACCAGAGCTCGGTGATGGGAGTGATGGAGGTGCCCAGGGAAAAAATTTCACAATTTGGGGTAATAAAGTCCGAAGAGGTTGAAGAAGGGATATACAAGGTCTTAGACATCGTCGAGAAGCCTCACCCTGATGATGCTCCATCTAATCTGGCCAGCGTAGGACGATATGTATTTACCCCAAAAATCTTTGAAGCATTGGAGGAAACCAAGCCAGGAAAAGGGGGAGAAATCTGGGTAGCCGATGGAGTGAAGAATCTTTCCAAAAATGAGACCATCTATGCCTGTAAGATAAAAGGTACCTATTGGAACTGTGGTGACAAAAAGGAGTTTTTAAAAGCTACCATTAATTTTGCTCTTAAGAACCCGGAGTTTGAGAGGGAGCTCAGAAGATATCTGAAGGATCGGGTTTAGTTGAGCTACTGGATCTATATAAAAATTTTTTGCGGTGGAGGTAGACAATACAGACCAAAGTAAACAATACTAAGCTTAGCTTGATTCGGGGCGATATAACTGAGCAGGACACCGAAGCAATTGTTAATGCCGCCAATACCAGTCTTTTAGGAGGTGGGGGAGTAGATGGCGCCATCCATCGAGCTGGTGGTCCGGAGATCCTTGAGGAGTGTAAGAAGATTCGGGCCAGGCAGGAAGGGTGTCCTACGGGTGAGGCAGTCATCACCACGGGAGGAAAACTTAAGGCCAAATATGTCATTCATACGGTTGGTCCGGTATGGTCGGGAGGAAATCAGAACGAGAATCTGCTTTTAGGAAATACTTACCGCAATAGTCTCATTCTGGCCAAGGATAAAGGTATTAAATCTATTTCATTTCCCTCTATCAGTACCGGTGCCTATCGTTTTCCCATATATGATGCTGCTCGCATCGCTCTCTCTTCAGTTCGAGAGTTCCTTTAGGAACATGACTTTGAAGAGGTGCGCTTTGTCCTCTTTTCTGAGAGAGACCTTAAAGCATACGAGGAGGCATGGCAAAAGGTAAGCGGGGAGTGATACGGCTCACTATATTCGCTGAGCTGATCTTATCAGCTCCCTGGTTACTGTCTCCCCCAGATAAGCGAGATCCTCAATATGCAGGTGATTTTCGGCTGAGCTGTCAAAGAGAATCGAAGCATTGGCCGGAAACTCCTCATTTTCTGTCCAGAGAATATAGACCAGAGTAAGTCTGGGGAAGGTGATAATTTTGAAAGCGAGATCGCCGTATTGAATGGGTTCTCCACCCAAGCTGCAGGCAGCCTTTTTAAATAGCTGCGGCTGACTTCCAAGCCTCTTAATGAGAGGGCTTTCTGCCCGGGCTCGAAAAACCGGATAGTAGAACCCTCCACTGGGCAGCTCCCGATAACTCACCCATTTGCCAGTTGGTCTTATAGTTCGGGCATCTCTAAGATAGTGTAGAATTAGTATTTCAAGGGACGGGTTTATTGACTTTTTAGGATCGGTAGAATAAACGGCGAAATTTTGAGGATCTATGCGCAGAGTGTAATTAAGATAGGGCAGAAAAAAGCCTTCTTTTCGGGAATAACTCGCCTTGCTTCTCTGGTAGATATCAGCCACGTCCATTTCTTTGAGCCTTTCCTTAGCATGCTTGAGGGTCAGGTTATACTTTCCTTCTAGATCCAGCTTAAGTAGAGGTTTTGCTCCCGTATTGCCCGATTTTTCGCTCATTTTTCCTCCACGCTCTTCACCAGTTTTTTTTGGTTTTACTTTCCTCTTCTACACCCAGGGTTATCATGATAATAGTCCCATAGTTTCGGTGAGATTGACCTTCCAGGTGCGATTATCATTATTACTGTTTGAGAAAGAAAATTGACTTCTCTCAATGATTTTTCAAGCCTGTTTCTTGAGAATTATGCGGTCTTTTTCAATAGCCTCTACCGGATAACCGTCAATTTTAGCTGCTTTTCTTACGCTGATGTGATAGTCTGCCTTAAATTGCTGGGCAAAACTGGCTGCTTCCCTCTTGTCTTTTGAGAAAACGTACTTTTTTCTCCAGAGGCCCCTTAATCGGGGGTTAAAAAGAGAGATTTCATAAAGATTTTTATTTTTTGGATTTTCCACCTGCAAGATTATGTGGTGTTCGGTAATAGCTTTGAGCTTGAAACCGTGCATATCTGTGGCTCTTTCCACCTCGGATTTTTCTCCCTGAAGAAGATAAAACACCGGTGGGTCCTGTTTCTTCGAGGTGGCTATCTCGAATCGCCTTCTGAGTCTGCCGAAATAAGATTCAAATACCAGCATAGGCTTGTGGACCGAAACTACATAAAGTCTTGTTGTTTCTCCTGCCTTTTCCATCCTTATTTGCCAGAGCTTTGCCGGTAGATTCTCTTTCATTGCGCTCTTTCGACTGGCTAATATCTTACCATTGGTTTCCCAGAGTTAAGGCCCTGATTAAGAACTATTATACCTCACTTTATCAATAAGAGCAAGTTTCCGCATAGAGCCTTGTCTTTATTGTGACCCTCTATCTTCTGCTTTGATCTTTGCCAGTAAAAAGGCATAGGAAGAAAAGATACCTGCCAGTCCAACACACAGCAGAGGAACGATAAAGACACCCTTCTCAAGACCTAAGATTTCAGAGAGAGGACCAATTAGCCAGGGAAAAAGGATGGAACCGCTGGTTCCACTGGCAGAGAGGGTTCCAGTCAAGAACCCAATATGTTTGGGAAAAGTATTGGCTCCCAAAGCAAGCATAGTAGGATAGAACCAGGAGAGCGACAATCCGGACAAAGCTATAAACAGGATTAATGGGCCATGGTAGTTCAAGACAAAGGTTAAGGTAGTGAATAGGGCTGCGGCAAGACTTCCCACGACCAGGGAAAGAGATAGATTGGTCCTATGGAAAAAGTAGCCAAATAAGAATCTTCCCGCCACCATGCTCAGCCAAAAAAGTGAGATACTGTAACTGGCTGAGACAACGGAAACTTCTCTTATTCTAATCAGAAATACCGGCGTCCAGGAACCAAACGATAGCTCCAGTCCTACGTAGAGAAACATACCCCCAATGACTAGCCAGAAAAGAGGAGAAGCTATGGGCCTATTCGGGGGGTGACTAACAGGACTCAATGTTGATCTGGAAGAACGGCCATTTCCATAGAGGTTGCTTCTCCAAAACATTACCGGCAGCGGTAAACTAGCCAGTCCTATGAAAAGATAGACCAGATCCCACCTCTCGCTATAGGAGAGTAGGATACCTACCAGCAGTGGACCCAGTACGGCTCCTATGCCAAAAAAGACGTGGAGCCAATTCAAAGGTCTGGCCCTTTCCTCACCGGAGACCTCGGAAAAGAAACAGTCTAGACTGGTATGGAGCAACCCCTGACTGATGCCAACAAAGAACAAGATCAACAGGAACAAGACTGGAGTACGAACGAGACTGATGCTTGCCAGAGTCAATGAAGCCGCCAGGGAAGGGAGCACTAAGAATAGTCGGACTCTATTAGTCTTCCATAGAAAAGCGATAAAAATATTGGCACTGAGAAAGCCAGCCGAAAAAGACACAATGGGCAATCCCATTTGAGCTAGTCTCAGGTGAAAAGTATCTGAAATAGGTACCAAAAGAGGACCTAGTGAGCCAAATACTATTCCTACACTGGTCATACTCCAGCAAGCTAAGACAAATAGTTTCGAGTTCTCAGCCTCACCCCTCATCGACGTTGTTCCTTACCAGAGACTTTGGCTTGCATAATACCCCCTACATAGGTGGGCACAATCTTTTCTCCTGGTTGAACGACGAGAAATTCGTTTGGATTCCAATCTCCGTCGACCAATCTTCTCAACAGGCCAATATCTCCTTTCAGTCTTTCAAATTTCCCTTCCGGTAATTTTAACTACATTATAGTTAAAATAAAGAAAAGGGGAAGGTGGCTTTCTTTATTCAAAAATGCTATAATTATTTGGGAAAAATTCTTATTTCTATCACATAACTTTGAAACAATCCCAAATTTTAAAAATAGGAATAGGGAGCTGGTTAGATCAATTTTGGAGTGAGCCATAGGGAAGGAGAGCCGTTATAGATAAATTCATTAGTGAAAAAATAGAGGTAAATTTCGATAGAAAGCCCGGTCCGCCTACTTCTTTTCTCTGGCGTGAGAGAAAGTACATAATCCAAGAGGTTGTAGATCATCGGCTCCACCTAGATTTTAGTAAACGGTGGTGGCAAAGAAGACATCGAGATTACTACCAGGTAAAAACAACTGAGGGAGACCTATTCGAAATTTACTTTAATCGAGGGCCGGGAAAAAGATATTGGGTGCTCTACAAAACAATTAGAGAGAAAGACCTAAAACCTTAGAATGTTGATGGTTTCAGGGTCTAAAAAAGGCCACCGTAGATCTACAAAAAGCTGATAAAGAAGCCCCCAGAAGAGGAGTGAGGCACTTGACAGGGTACTTGAAGCTTATCTCGATTGTGCTGTGTGGGCTTCTAATCTTGGCAGCCGCACCTAGAGAGACCGTCACCGTCATCTAAGTGATTGACGGCGATACTTGTCTTTTAGAGGACG